>CAZMDO010000005.1:0-37877 GCA_964564445.1 uncultured Ruaniaceae bacterium
CAGGACAGCGTCGCCAGCAGGTGCACCCGCCGCCGGGCCAGGCGCTTGGACACCACCGGGAACGCCAGCAGCCCACCGATCTGCGTGACGCCGAGGATCGCGGCGAACACCGGGTACATCCCCGCGTCGCCGTAGACGTAGGTGAAGTAGTACAGGCCCAGGCTGGTGGTGATGGTGTACCCGGTCATGAACGTCACCATCGCCAGCGTCACCCAGAGCAGCTGGTCGTTGCCCACGATCACCTTCAGCAGCTCCCGCAGCGGCGTCTGCTCCGTCGGTGCGGCCACCTGCTGCCGGGTGGCGACCAGGGTGATCGCCTGGAACACCAGCATCACCACCGCCACCGCGGCGGCCAGCACCAGCCACGCCCGCTGCGCCGAACCCAGCGAGGCGGTCAGCGCCTCGGTCACCGGCACCAGCGCCACCACCAGGGTGAACACCCCCAGGTTCGCGCACACCCGGGCCACCACACCGATCCGCTCCCGCTCACCCTGGTGCCGGGACAGCGAGGGCAGCATCCCGTAGTAGGAGATGTCGTTGATCGTGTAGGCGACCTCCCAGAGCAGGTACACGCCGACGAACACCACCACGAACGCCGGCCCGGTCACGCCCCAGTCGGAGAACATCAGCACGGTGGCCCCCGCCCAGGCGAGTGCTCCGCCGGCGATCCACGGCTTGAACTTCCCCCACCGGGTGCGGGTGTTGTCCACCACGTACCCCATCACCGGGTCGTTGACCGCGTCGAAGAGGCGCAGCACCACCAGCACTACGGTGATCGCCCCGAGCGTGGCGTCCGGCACCTGCACCACCTCGGTGAGGTAGACCATCAGGAACATGGTCACCAGCGCGCCGATCATGTCCCGGCCGAGCGTGCCCAGCCCGAATCCCCAGACGTTGCGGCGGCCTGCCGGGGCATCGGCAGCCATGCCGGGGGAGGAGGTCACGAGGGCAGTCTGCCAGGCGTGGGCGCGCGGTGGGGCCGGGTAGTCTCGGTGCGCGATGCCCACCCCAGGACCTGAACCGCTGCTCGATGCCGCCGCTGTGGCCGCGCTCCGGGCGCCCGCCGCCAGGGGCTCGCGCTGGTGGGTGCTGGTGGCTGTGCTGGCCGTGCTCGTGCTGGCGCTGCCGGCTGTGCTGTACGTCGTTGCCGACGGTAAGCACTCGCTCGGCGGCGATCGGCTGGAGCACCTGCTCGGCCGCACCGAGCAGGTCACCGCTCGGGTGGAGGCGGTGCAGCATGTGGGGTACTGCGGTAGGCCGTCGGAGTCGCGGGAGCAGTTCCGGATCGAGCTGAGCTGGACCACGGGACCGCCGCCCGGGCACGGCGGCTACCTGGCCTGCACCAGTGCACCCGGTGTGGGGGAGAGCATCTCGGCCTGGGTGGATGCGGACGGCTACGTCCACCTGGAGTCGCCCACCGAGGTCCGGCTGGGAGTCGCCGGAATCGGCCTGGCCCTCGCGCTGGCGATGATCGGTACCGGTGCCGGCATCCTGGTCCCGCCCGCACGCCGGCGCCGCCGGTTGCTGTCTGCTGCCGGTGCGCCGCTGCTGCCGCCGGTCCCGGTGCTCGCCGGGGAGAACCGGAGCAGGCAGCGCGGCTTCCCGTTCCGCCCGGCGCCGCCCGCAGAAGGTGTCGCTCCACCGATGTGGGCGGTACCGGTGCTCTACGCTGCCCGCGGCGAGGCTCCCGTGCCCACCAGTCTTCGCAAGCTGCGCGGCCGATGGTCCTTCCGGGCCGGGCCGGTGCTGTCGTCCGGACGTCAGCTCGGCGTGCTGGACCGTGCCGGTGAACGCTGCTGGGTGGAGAGCCGGCCGATGCGGCGCTAGCCGGTGGTCTCGGCCTGCCCCGGACCAGGAGGCAGGGCTGTCAGAGGAGGCGAGCCAGACGCTTCTTCCGCAGGTTCTGCGTGCGGATCCAGGCAACGTCCGGATCGGTGGCATCCAGCGCCCGGAACGCTGCCAGGCCGGGTTCCGGATCGGCGGCCACGGCCACGCTCCAGCAGTACCCCAGCGCCTGGCGCAACGTGCGCACGTCCCGGTCGCGCCGTTCGTGTGCCGGCACACGGAGGAGCCCAGCGGTGCAGCGTCGGCACACCTCCACGGCCAGCGCCGCGGCCGCTGCCGTGCGCAGCAGCCGCGGCTCGCACACCGCTGCCACCGCCGCGCGCTGCACCAGCGGGTCGGGATCGTCGGCCCACGCCAGCACGGTCGGCGCGAGCGCTGCCGGGGTCTGGTCGGCGAGCAGCTGCAGCCCGATGGCCACGCCTTCACGCACGCGCCACCGCTGGTCGGTGGCCAGCACGCGGGCCTGCTCCCGGGCCTGGGGGTCCTCGCTGCGGCGAGCGAGCGCGGCAGCGGCGCACATCACGGTGTACTCGCCGGCGTCGGCGAGCAGCTCCTCGACCACCGCATCGTCGGCGAGGGCGGCCACGACCGCCACCAGCGCCGTGTTCGCCCGCGGTCCGGGCAGCCCGGAACGCTCGTGCAGGTAGGCCGGCCAGCCGGTCGGCTGCAGTGCCTGCAGCTCGCTGCGCCACGCGCTCGCGGTCACGTGTGCCGCGCCCATGGGCACACGGTACGCCCGCACGCCGGACGCCGGTAGCCTCAGGTCTCAGCGGCGCCGCACGTACACCTGCTTGCGCACCCGGGCGACCACCGTGCCCGCGGTGTCGAGCACGTCGGTGTCGAACCAGTGCAGCACCTTCTGCCCGTCGGCCGCGCCGGTGCGCAGCTGGTCCAGCACCGCCGGGTCGAGGCTGAAGTCCGCGGTGACCGCGGTGCGGCCGGGGGAGAGGAACTCGATCTGCGCCTGCCGGTCCCACACCGTGTAGGCCGGGCCGAGGTTCTGGGCCACCAGGATGGTCCAGAACGGGTCGGTCATCGCGAACATGGTCCCGCCGAACTGGGTGCCGAAGTAGTTCGAGGTGAGCAGGTGCTTGCCCATCCGCACGCGCACGTGCCGGAAGTCGGCGGAGACGTGCCGCACCCGGATGCCGCTGAACAGGAACGGCGGCCACACGTTCAGCAGCAGGCGCAGCCGGCCGGGGATGCTGGCGATCCGGGCCAGCGGGTGCTGGCGTTGGCGCATGTGCCGATCCTCGGCGCCGGCGCTCACAGCTCCGGCCGGTAGGAGGGAGCCGGCGCGGCACCGGGCACCCGGAAGACCAGCGCGTCCGGGTAGCACCACCACCAGTTCTCCCCGGGTTCGAAGGACCGCACCAGCGGGTGGTCGGGGTGGTCGTGGTAGTGGCCGGTGGCGTGCCGGCCGGGGGAGCTGTCGCAGCAGCCGACGTGCCCGCAGACCATGCAGATGCGCAGGTGCACCCAGGAGCCGCCGGTGGCCAGGCAGTCCTCGCAGCCGTTCGCCGACGGCGTCACCTCGCCGGCCAGGCTCACATGCGCGCAGGGGTCGTTCACGTGCCGTCCTCCGTCCTCACCCGGGGTGTCCACGGTACCGGGGGCGCGGTGGCCAGCTCCAGGGCGGCCCGGCGCCGGCGCGGCCTGCCGGCCGGCCGCAGGCTGTAGCTGCCCGGCCTCAGAGGTTGATCGTCACCTCACCCTGCTCGCGCAGGGTGGTCAGCAGCTCCTCGGCGGCGGCGTTCTGCTGCTCGTTGACCGCCTGCTGGGCGAGCTGGTCGCGCACCTCCTCGAACTCGGGCACCTCCGCGTCCTGGCCGGAGGCGGAGAGCTGCTCGACGGTGGCCTCGTACTGTGCGCGCAGCTCGGCCTCGGTCGGTTCGGTGATGTCCGCCTCGGCGTCGATGTAGCCGAGCACGCGGAACTGGTCGGCGGCCTCGGCGCGGACCTCCTCCTCGCTCATCCCGTGCTCGGCCAGGGCGGCGACCACCTCCTCGGCCGAGCCCAGCCCGCTCTGGGCGGCGATGTCCTCGAGGGTGGCGTCGACGTCGGCCTCGGTCGGCTCGATGCCGGTCTCCCGCGCCGCCTGGACGAGCAGCCGGTGGTCCACCATCGTCTGCGCGACCTGCTGCTTGAGCTCGTCCTGGTCGAGCTGGCTGGCATCGCTGGACATGGCAGCCTGCTGCAGCCGGCTCTCGTAGTCGGCCACGAACTCCTCCCGGGTGATCTGCTCGCCGTTCACCTCGGCCACCACCTCGGGCAGGTCGGCCACGTCGGCCTCGGGCACCTGAGGTTCGCTCGCGGACGGGTCGGCGGACGGGTTGCTGGCGGTCTGCCCAGGCTCGGCGGACCCGCTGGGGTCGGAGGTCGTGGGGCTCTCGTCCGAGCAGCCGGCCAGGGCCAGCAGGGCGGCCAGGGCGACCGCGGTCAGTGCGCGGGTGGTCTTCATGGGTCTGATGGCTCCAGGGGCAGGCGGGCGTCGGGTGCGAACGAACGAGGATAAGCCGCCAACCTGAGCACGGTTCCCACCCGGGACCCAGGGAACACTCAGGACCGTCCGCTACCTATTGACAATCGATAGATACCTCTCGATACTCATGAGATGACCTCGACAGTGATCCTGCCCCTGCGTGCTCTGATCGTGGCGCTCTGCGTGCTCGCGGCGGCCGCCCAGGCCCTGGTGCCGCTCGCGGCGCACGAGGCGGCCGCCATGGCACCGGAGCTGGCCTACCTCCAGGTGCCCTACGCCGTCGCCGGTATCGCGATCATCGGGTGCGGACAGGTGGTCCTGGTGGCCACGTGGCCCCTGCTCAGCCGGGTGCGGCGCGGGGTGATCTTCGACGCGGGCGCGTTCACCTGGGTGCGGGTGATGATCGGGGCTGGGGTGGTGGCCACCGTCCTGTGCGTGCTGCTCAGCGCGCACGTGCTGCTCGTGGTGGGCCAAGGGCCCCCGACCGTGCCGCTGGTGCTCCTCGGCGGGTGCGCCGCAGGCGCGGCGTTCACCCTGCTGATGGTGGTGATGCGTGCGCTGCTGCGGTCGGCGGTCGCCATGCACGAGGAGCTGGCGGAGGTGATCTGAGTGGCGATCCGGGTGACCTTGGACGTGCTGCTCGCCGAGCGGGGGATGGCGGTGGGGGAGTTCGCCGAGCGGGTGGGGCTGAGCCCGGCGAACGTGGCCGTGCTGAAGAACGGGCGGGCCAAGGCGGTCCGGTTCTCCACCCTGGAGGCGATCTGCCGGGTGCTGGACTGCCAGCCGGGCGACGTGCTGCGCTGGGTGCCCGAGACCACAGAAGTTCAGTCTTGAACTACCGCCGGCCCGGGACGAGACTGATGGAGACGGCCCACCGGCCCGGTGCGGCCCCGAGTCCCAGGAGTGCCCGATGCCCTCGATCCCCGCGTCCCACCGCGACCTGCTCGACGCCCAGGTCGCGACGTTGGCGACGATCGATCCCGACGGGCGGCCGCAGGTGAGCGCGCTGTGGTTCCTCGCCGAGGGGGAGACCGTGCGGATGTCGCTGAACACCACCCGGAAGAAGACGCAGAACCTGCGCGCCAACCCGGCGGCGTGCCTGTTCATCCTCGACGTCGCCAACCCCTACCGGTACCTGGAGATCCGCGGGGACGCACGTATCGAGCCGGATCCGGACCTGGCCTTCGCCGACCGGGTCGGCGCCAAGTACGGTGCCGACCTGCGGCAGATGGACGCACCCGGTGAGGAACGCGTGGTGGTGACGATCGAGCCAAGCCGCATCCACGCCGTCGACATGGGCGCGTGAGGTGCTCTACCGGGCGTAGCTGCCGGCACCACCCCAGTCCAGCATCACGCACGGCTCGTCGCCGATCACCCAGCCGTCGTGCCCGGGCGGTACGGAGACGACCTGTCCGGCACCGGCACTCGCCTCGGTCCCGTCGGTCAACCGCACGGTCAGGTGCCCGGCCAGCAGGTAGCCGACGTGGTGCACCTGGCACGCCGGGGTGCCGGCGACCGGCCGCACGTGCAGCGACCACCGCCACCCAGGCTGGAACGTGGCCAGCCCGACCTGCTGGCCGGCAACGGTGACCACCTCGAGGTGTCCGTGGTCGAAGTGGCGCACCTCGTCGGGCTCGGTGAACGTGCGCGCGGTCAGCTCCATCGTCACCCCTCCCCGGTGACCGGGTCGATGATCCCGGTGACCTGGGTGATCGCATCGCACGGGAAACCGCCGAGGCGGGCGTGCTCACGGATCTTCTCCTCGCCGTCGGCGTTGTACACGCAGAACAGCTGGTCCCCGGTCACGTAGGACTGCACCCACTGGATGCTCGTGCCGAGCTGGTCGAGCACGGCGTTGGACTGCGCCGCCAGGTCGTGCAGCCCATCGGCGGACAACCGCCCGGCGCCCGGCACCTCGCGGCGGATCAGATACTTCGGCATCGCTCTCTCCTTCCACTGCCCGACGGCGCCCGGTCGGCTGCCGTAGGTCGGGTCACCACCTGAGAGTGCTCGCCTGGGCGGTGAAGGTCATGGGGTGATCGCCTCATCTTCGCCCCACCCCCCACCGGGTCGTCATGTCCAGCGTGCGCTATGGCCCACGCTGGACATGACGACCTGGGTGGGTCAGAGGAGCCCGTGCTGCATGGCGAACAGCGTCGCTGCCGCCCGGGTGCTCACCCCGGCCTTGGCATAGATGTGCTCCACGTGATTGCCGGCCGTCTTCGGCGTGATGGTCAGGGTGCGGGCGATCTCCCGGTTGGTGGCGCCACGAGCCAGCAGCGCCAGCACCTCCAGCTCGCGCGGGGTGAGCCCGGCGGTACCGGTGCGCCGCCGACCGCGGGCGACGCCGGCGGCGGCCAGCACCGCCTCGACTGCCGCCGGGTCCAGGCGACCGGCACCGGCCTCGCGGCGCAGCCGCGCCGCTGCCTCGGCAGGCCGGCGGGCCGCGCGGTGCGGCCGGTCCTCGATGCTGGTGCGGTAGCAGTCGGCCGCCGCCAGCACCCGCGCGGTCATCGGCAGGTCGGTCCCGGTGCGCCCGCGGTGGGACCCGGAGCCGTCCAGGCGTTCGTGCGCGGCACCGGCCACTGCGCCGATCCGAGCCAGTGCGCTCGGTCGGGTGAGCATCCGCTCGGTGTAGTACGAGTGCAGCCGGATCCGTTCGCGCTCGGCAGCCGTCAGGGGCCCGGTCTTGTCCCAGATGGTGTTCGGGACGCCGACGCGGCCCAGGTCGTGCACCAGCCCGGCCCGATGCACCAGCTGCACATCGGGCTCGGCCAGCGCCGCCTCGCGCGCGGCCGCAGCGGCCAGGCGCGCGACCGCACCGGAGTGCCCGGTGAAGTACGGCGACTTCAGGTCCACCCAGTCGGCCAGCGCCGCCAACGCCTCGTCCAGCTCGGCGTCGGTGAGCTCGGCGGCTGCCGCGTGCGCGCCGGGTGGGCCGGCCCAGGCAGCAGCCTCATCGGCGGGGGTTGCCAGGAGCTCCTCGGCGTGGCCGGTGAAGGCATCGACCAGGGCCGGGTCGAACTGGGTGCCGCGGCGTTCGCGCAGCACCTGCACGCTCGCGTCCAGGCCGCCCCGGGCGTAGTGCGCCTCGGCGATGTCGGCCACGTGCCAGAGCCGCACGCTCAGCGCCAGGTCGCGCCCGCGCAGGCCCTGCGGCAGACCCTTGCCGTCCCAGCGGGCGAACACCTGCCGGAGTGCGGTGCACACCGGCTCCGGCAGGCCGAGGCGGCGCGCGACCTGCTCGGTGACCTGGCAGTGCGCCCGCAGCGAGTCCTGCACCGCGCGCGCACCGGTGGCCACCAGTGCCGCGGCACCAGCCGCCCGGCGGAGCACGGGCTCGTCCGGCCGCACCCGGCGGAGCAGGTAGCCCAGGAACGGCAGCGGGCGCATGTCCACGTCGTAGACCCCGGCCCGGTAGTCGATGTCGTCGCCGAACGAGGCGGCGGCGGCCTGGGAGTCGGCGATGCAGCCGACCCAGCCCATCAGGGTCACGTAGTAGAGCTGCTCCCGCTCGTCCGCGGGCATGCCCACCACGGCGCCGAGCCGGTCGGCCAGGGCGCACGAGCGCGCGACGTGCCCCATCGGTTGGCCGAGGCCGAGGTCGACCGCCAGCGACGTGGCGGCGAGCACCTCGGTGAGCCGGACTCCGCTGAGTCGGGGCATGCCGAAACGCTAGACCCGTGCCGCGGGCGCGCAAGTTGGACCGGGTCAGCGGGTGGCCGGCTGCCGGTTGCGGCGGGTGGCCGGCTGCCGGCGAGACGTGGTGCTGCTCAGCGGGCAGTACGCCGGTAGACCGCCGCCAGGACCGCCCCGGAGAGGTTGTGCCAGATGGAGAACACCGCACCGGGCAGCGCGGCCACCGGGGAGAAGTACTGCGCGGCGAGCCCGGCCGCCAGACCGGAGTTCTGCATCCCCACCTCGATCGAGATGGTGCGCGCCGAACGGATCGGCTGGCGCAGCAGCCGGCCCGCGCCGTAGCCGAGCAGGTAGCCCAGGCCGTTGTGCAGCACCACGGCCAGCAGCACGAGCAGCCCGGCGGAGACGATCTGCTCGGCGCTGTTGGCCACCACCGCGGCGACCACCATCGAGATCGCGATCACCGAGACCCAGGGCAGCACGGGCAGCACCGTGTCCACCAGCCGAGAGAACAGCAACCGGATCACCAGGCCGCCGATCACCGGCAGCAGCACGATCTTCACGATGGTCAGCGCCATCGCACCGGCGCTGACCTCCATGTACTGCCCGGCCAGCAGCAGGGTGAGCAGCGGGGTGAGCAACGGCGCCAGCAGGGTGGAGATGGAGGTCATCGTCACCGAGAGCGCGGTGTCCGCCCGGGACAGGTAGGTGATCACGTTCGAGCTCGTGCCACCGGGTGCGCAGCCGACCAGGATCACCCCGGCCGCCAGCTCGGCGGGCAGCTGCAGCGCCACCGAGACGCCCAGCCCGACCAGCGGCATGATCACGAACTGGGCCACCACGCCGATCAGCACCGGCCAGGGGCGGCGGGCCACCAGAGCGAAGTCCGGCACCGTGAGGGTCAGGCCCATGCCGAACATGATCACGCCGAGGAGCAGGTTCACCCACGGCAGCAGCGCCAGCGACGGCCCGGTCACGAAGAAGCCGAAGAACGCGGCGCCTAGCACGAGCACCGGGAAGACGGTGACCGCCACCCGGGCGGAGCGGTCCTCGCGCTGGGCGGCGGTGCCGGTCGCCTCGCCCGGGCTCGGGTCGGGGTCGGTGGCGACCTGCTCGGGCGGGGTGGGGTCGGAGTGGGTGCGTCGGGACATGGCCACACCGTATTACGGAGTGGACAACGCGATCCACATGGCGGACGGTCGGTGGGTGTGGCGCCGGTCACCGCCCGCGGGTGGACCGGTACCCTGCGGACCATGAGCCTGTGGCGACCGGACGGACCGGATCTGGTGATCCACGCCGACAACGCCGAGGTGCTCGGCCAGCTGCCGGACGCCACCTTCCGGATGATCTACCTGGACCCGCCGTTCAACACCGGCAAGGTGCAGCGCCGGGAGTCGATGCGCGTGGTGGCCTCGGAGTCCGGCACGCGGGTGGGGTTCACCGGCCGCAGCTACGAGACCGTACGCGGGAAGGTGACCGCCTACAACGATGCGTTCGCCGACTACTGGGCGTTCCTCGAGCCGCGGCTGGAGGAGGCGTGGCGGCTGCTCACCGATGACGGCACCCTCTACCTGCACCTGGACTACCGGGAGAGCCACTATGCCAAGGTGCTGCTGGATGCGCTGTTCGGCCGGCAGTGCTTCCTGAACGAGATCATCTGGGCCTACGACTACGGGGCCCGCGCCAACAGCAGGTGGCCGGCCAAGCACCAGACGATCCTGGTGTACGTGAAGGACCCGACCCGGTACTACTTCGACAACGCCGAGGTGGACCGGGAGCCGTACATGGCGCCGGGGCTGGTCTCGCCGGAGAAGGTGGCCCGGGGCAAGCTGCCCACGGACGTGTGGTGGCACACGATCGTCTCCTCCACCGGCAAGGAGAAGACCGGCTACCCGACGCAGAAGCCAGAGGGGATCGTGCGCCGGATGGTGCAGGCCTCCAGCGCTGCGGGGGACTGGGTGCTGGACTTCTTCGCCGGCAGCGGCACCCTCGGCGCGGTCGCCGGAGCGCTGGGCCGCCGGTACGTGCTGGTGGACTCCAGTGCCGAGGCGATCGCGGTGATGCAGCGCCGGTTGCCGAGCGCGGACCGGCCCAGTGGTGCCATCCTTGACTTCGTGAGCGCATCTGAGCCCCAGGCGGTGCGCTGAGCCGGCGCCGGCTGGCGGTCAGGGCCCCGGCGGTCGAGAACCTGCCGCGACTTCAGGAGGCGGACCCATGGTTCCCTACCACTTCACCTCGATCGAGACCGAACGGCTCCGGCTGCGACCGATGCGCCTCGAGGACGCTGAGGCCGTGCACGCCTACCAGGGCCGCGAGGACGTGTGCGAGTACCTGATGTACACCCCACGCACGCTCGAGCAGGTGCGGGAGAAGATGGCCGAACGCGCAGCACACCGGGACCTGGTGACGGACGGGGACTGCCTGCAGCCCGCCGTCGAGCACAGGCAGAGCGGGCGGCTGCTGGGGGAGATGTACTTCGAGCTGCGCAGCACCGAGCTGCGCACGGGGGAGATCGGCTGGGTGCTCCACCCCGACGAGCACGGGCACGGGTACGCCACCGAGGCTGCCCGGGCGATGCTCGCGCTCGCCTTCGAGCAGATGCGCCTGCACCGGGTGGTGGCCCGGCTCGCACCGCAGAACACGGCGTCGGTGGCGCTGTGCGCGCGGCTCGGGATGCGGGCGGAGGCGCACTTCGTGCAGGACATCTGGGTCAAGGGCGGATGGGAGGACACCTGCGTGCACGCCATCCTCAGCGAGGAGTGGAATGCCGTCCGGTCCCGAGCGCCGATGTGACACAGTGGCGCTGTGAAGCTGCCCCACGACGACATCGACCCCGACGGACTGCTCGAGTACTCGGTGGTGTTCACCGACCTCTCCCTGAACCACATGTCGCAGCGGTTCGTGGGCGTGATGCAGGAGACAATCGACCTGCTGTGCAGCACCTACCAGGCGCACAGCGTGGCGATCGTGCCCGGGGGCGGCACGTACGCCATGGAGGCGGTGGCCCGCCAGCTCGCCACCGGACGGCGGGCCCTGGTGCTGCGCAACGGGCTGTTCTCCTACCGGTGGTCGCAGATCTTCGACGTCGGCTCCATCCCGGCGGCCAGCACGGTGCTCACCGCGCGCCCGGTGGGTGCAGGCCCCCAGGCCCCGTGGCAGCCGGCCCCGGTGGCCGAGGTGGTCGCTGCGATCCGGGCCGAGCGTCCCGAGGTGGTGTTCGCCCCGCACGTGGAGACCGCCTCCGGGATGGTCCTGCCCGAGGAGTACCTGCGCGCGGTCGCCACGGCCACCCATGACGGCGGTGGGCTGTTCGTGCTGGACTGCGTCGCCTCGGGTGCGCTGTGGGTGGACATGAACGACGTGGGTGTGGATGTGCTGATCACCGCCCCGCAGAAGGGCTGGAGCGGATCACCGGGCGCCGGGCTGGTGATGTTCGGCGCGGCCGGGCACGCGGCCGTGCAGGAGAGTGTGACGACCAGCTTCGCCGCGGACCTGAAGAAGTGGCTCTCCATCGCCGAGGAGTACCGCGCCGGCCGGGCGCCCTACCACGCGACCATGCCCACGGACACGCTCACCCACAACGTGGAGCTGATGCGGACCACCGTGGACCGCGGCTTGGAGGCGCTGCGTGCGGCCCAGACCGAGCTGGGCGCGCGGGTCCGGGATCTGCTCGCCAGTCGCGGTCTGCCGTCCGTGGCGGCCGAGGGGTTCGCTGCGCCCACGGTCGTGGTGGTGCACACCGACGACCCCGACCTGCACAGCGGTGCGGCGTTCCAGCGCGCCGGAGTGCAGGTGGCCGCCGGTGTGCCGCTGCAGTGCGGAGAGGGGGAGGACTTCTCCACCTTCCGGATCGGCTTGTTCGGCCTGGACAAGCTCGGCGACGTGGACGGCACGGTGGCCAGGCTCGAGGCAGCTCTGGACGAGATCGGGGTGTGAGCCCGCTCAGTCCCGCCGGTAGTGGTACCAGCGGAACTGCGCACCGGCGAGCGGGCCGCGGCCCACGCCGGCCGGGCTGGTGACCGCGACCACCGACCAGGTCGGGCCGAGGACGGCGCCCAGCGTGGCCTCGTCGATCCCGCGCGGGCCGATGCCGCGCCGCGGGAGCGCCGCGGAGACGAGCAGGTCCGCCCCGCCAGTGGTGTGCCCGGCCAGCCAGGTGCCGAACGCCCGCCGCCCGCCATCGCTGAGCCCGTGCAGGCAGCCGACATCGGTGACCAGGTCGAACGGGGCGCCGGGCAGGCCGTCACCGAGCCGGGTGACGTCCGCCCGGACGAACGTCACCCGCTCGTCCATGCCGGCCGCCAGGGCGCGTGCCCGGGCAGCGCGCAGCGGCTTGGCCACCACGTCCACGCCGGTCACCCGCCAGCCGTGCTCGGCCATCAGCACCGCTTGCCGACCTGAGCCGCCGCCGGTGTCCAGAGCGCGACCGGGTGGCCGGTCGGCGAGGAGCTGGGGGAGCGGACCGCGGTCGTCCGAACCCTCCCAGGGGGTGAAGCCGATCTGATACAGGAGTGCGTACGGCGTGGGCATGATGGCCTCCGTCTGCAGTGCCGCAGAACTAAATGCAGTAATACTGCACCCATTGCAGTGCTACTGTCCAGACATGGCGGCCACTTCGTCCTCGCTGAGCTACCGGCAGGAGCAGGCTGCGGCGACCCGGGAGCGGATCGCGGCAGCCGCACGGCGCTTGTTCGCGGCCCAGGGGTACCGGATGACCACGATGACCGCGATCGCCGACGAGGCCGGCGTGGCCCACCGCACCGTGTACACCGCCTTCGGCGCGAAGCGGGAGATCCTCTCCGTGCTCTGCGAGCAGATGCTCGCCGACGCCCACGCGGGAGAGATCCTGCAGGCGGCCCTCACTGAGAGGGACCCGCGCCGCACCGTCGGCCTGGCCGCCCAGTTCCTGGCTTCGCTGTTCGAGGCTGCCTACGACGTGATCGCGTTGTTCGAGGCCGCCTCAGCCGAGGACCACCCGACCAGGGACATGCTGCGCGCCAAGTTGGAGGCCCGCAACGCGGTGCAGGACCAGATCGTCGCCTCGATCGGGGAAGCACTGGTGCTGCCGCTGCCCGCGGCCCAGGCCATCTACCGCGCGCTCGCCGCGACCGGCATCTACACCGAGCTCGTGCTCTCCTCCGGCTGGAGCAACCGCGAGTACCAGGACTGGTTGGAGGAACAGCTGGCGCGCCAGCTGCTCGGAGGAGGGAGCCGGCCCGCGGCGCGCTGAGGCTGGCGCCGACGGCAGTCAGCGGGGCTGTGCCCCCTCGTCCGGGTCCACTGCACCGACGAGCCGCTGCACCCTATCCCGCGGGACGCCCGCGTACTCGATGAGCAGCTCCGAGATGGCGGTGACGTAGAGCTTCAGGTCGTCGACCTCTGCCTCGAGCTCATCGAGGCGTTGGCGAGCGTTGGCCAGCTGGGCATCCTGGTGCGCATCGGTACGCCTCCGCTCGCTGCGCATCGCGGACAGCCGCCCACGCAGCTCGTTGATGCTCGTCTCGGTGTCCGCGATGTCCAGCCGGTTGCCGATGTCGCCCAGCAGCAGCGTGCGTGCCCAGCCCATGGCTGATCCCCTCGTTGGTGAACAGGTGCCGTGGTCGCCCAGCAGGCTGCTCGGCGAAGTGGTTCCCACTATGTCAGAGCACACCAGCTCCTGGTCCTGGTCCGTGCGGGAGCGAGCAGCACCGTGGGTGTGCGGTCGGGGAAGATGGGTCCATGACCGTGGTCGTGGTAGGCAGCGTGAACACCGATGTCGTCGCCCGGGTGGCCCGCATCCCCGGGCCGGGGGAGACCCTGCTCGGGGAGGACCTGACCCGGTACGGCGGCGGCAAGGGGGCGAACCAGGCTGTTGCCGCGGCTCGCGCAGGTGGTGCTCGGGTCGCCTTTATCGGTGCCGTTGGTTCTGACCCGGACGCGGACGTCCGCCGTCGCGACCTGGAGACCGAGGGCATCGACACCACTGGTCTGATCAGCGTGCCCGGTCCGACCGGCACCGCGCTGATCACCGTGGCCGCCGACGGCGAGAACGCCATCGTGGTGGCCGCCGGCGCGAACGCTGCCCGGCAGGAGCTGGAATCGGCGCAGCGGGACGTGATCGCCCGCGCCGGGGCACTGATCACCCAGCTGGAGGTGCCCGTCCCGCTGGTCCTCGAGGCAGCCCGCCAGCGCCCGAAGGGCTCGCTCTTCCTGCTGAACGCGGCACCGTCGGCAGCGATGACTGAGCCGGCCACCGCCGCGGACCTGCTCGCGGTCACCGACGTGCTGGTGGTCAACGAGCACGAGCTCGCGGACATCGCCGGGCCCATCGGCATCGAGGCGGCGATCGTCCAGGTCGCGGAGCAGGTGCCGGTGCTGATCGTGACCCTCGGTTCCGCCGGGGCCCTGGTGGTGGTCGGGACAGAACGCCGGCAGGTCCCTGCCTTCGAGGTGACTGCGGTGGACACCACCGGTGCCGGCGACACGTTCTGCGGGGTGCTCGCCGCCCGGCTGGCTGCGACCCGCCCGGCAGAGGGCAGCGTGCCAGCGATTGGGACGGTCGCCGATGCTGCTCGGATCGCCTCCGCCGCGGCGGCCCTGGCGGTGGGAACCGCTGGTGCGCAGGACTCGGTACCCACCGCCGATGCGGTGGCCGACCTGCTGGCCCGTGCTGCCCCGCGCGGTGCGGAGAGCGCGTCATGACCCCAGCTCACCTAGCGCCCGCTGCCTGGTCGGCGGTGCGGCCAGGTCCGCCGGCCGCTGCCACGAGCAGCGGCAGGACGTCCCGCACCGCCATCTCGATCCGCCCGTAGACGCGGGGGGTGAGCAACGTGGTCCCGTCGAAGTCACCGGAGGAGGCGAAGACCGCGACCGGCAGGGTCATCGCCTGGAAGAAACCGAACAGGGGCCGCAGTGCATGTTCGAGCACGAGGGCATGATGCTCCCCACCGCCGGTGGCGGCCAGCAGCACGGGGGTGTTGGCCAGCGCGTACTGGTCCACCAGGTCGAAGAAGTGCTTGAACAGACCGGTGTAGGAGCCGCGGAACACCGGCGTGGCCGCGATCAGCAGGTCGGCGGACTCCGCCTGCTGCAGCACCGCGTCGACCTCGGGGGCCACCTCCTCGCGCTCGAGAGCACCCGTGAACTGCTCACCCAGCCGGTAGACATCGATCCGGCTCGCGTGCACGGAGATGCCGGCGGGCTCCAGCAGCCGCCGGAGGGTGTCCACGACCACCTCGGTCAGGCCCACGGTCTTGGACATCTGGCTCGGGCTGCCGTTCACCACCACCACGTGGAGCGTCCCGGGTGTGCCAGCGTCGGCGACCACGTCTGGGCTCGGTGCGTGGGGCAGAGCTGCCGTGGTCATACCGATGCCTCCGTCCGGTCTGCGACCTCGCGTCGGACGACCGGCGCCACCTCGGTGCCGAGCCGCTCGATCGCGGCCAGCACGTCCCGCTGGGGCATGCCCCCGAAGCCGATCTGGACCAGGGCGCGGTCGGCACCGTAGACCTCGTGGTAGGTGAGCAGCTTGTCGATGACCTCCTGCGGACTGCCGACCAGGAGCGCGGCGTCCGCGGACGTCTGGGCGTCGAACGCCACCCGGGGCATCTGCATACCGACCCCGCGCTGGTGGTTGTTCTCCTTCATCCCCTGGGCGAAGTACGGGTACATCACCTCCCGGGCCGCCTGGCTGGTGGCCCCCACGTACCCGTGCAGGTTGATGCTCGTGCGCAGGTCGGCGTCCCGGTGCCCGGCCTGCTCCGCAGCGGCCCGGTACAGGGCGACGGTCTGCTCGTGCAGCCGGAGCGGCCCGAGCAGGAAGGCCAGCGCCATCGGGAGCCCGAGGCGTCCGGTGCTGATCGCCGACGCCGGGGAGCCGCCCACGCCCACCCAGACCGGCAGCTGTGCCTGCAGCGCCCGTGGCCCGATGTCGGCGTCCTCGAGTGCGGGGCGGAGGGTGCCGCGCCAGGACACCGGGTTCTCCGCGCGGATCTTCAGCAGCAGGTCGAGCTTCTCCCGGAACAGGTCGGCATAGTCCGCCAGGTCATAGCCGAACAACGGGAACGACTCGGTGTAGGACCCTCGCCCGGCGATGATCTCGGCCCGTCCGCCGGAAAGCTGGTCCAGGGAGGCGAACTGCTCCCAGACCCGCACCGGGTCGTCGGAGCTGAGCACGGTGACGGCGCTGGTCAGGCGGATCCGCTCGGTGGCCTCCGCTGCCGCAGCGAGCATGACGCTGGTGGCGGAGCCGACGAAGTCGGTGCGGTGGTGCTCCCCGACGCCGAACAGGTCGAGTCCCGCCTGGTCGGCCACCCGCGCCTGCTCGATGATGTCCCGAGCTCGCCGGTGTGCCGAGGGCATGGCACCGGTCTCGGGATCCACGGTCATCTCGCCGAAGGTCGTGAAGCCGATCTCGAACGGGGGCCGGCCGTCGGTGGTGTGCCGGTCGGCGGTCGTCGTGGTCATGGTCTGCAGCCCTTTCCTCGTCTCGTGCCTGTCCCTCCCCATAAGTTGCATGCGCAAGCAACTATTCCCGGAACGACGGGGTACGCGGGAACGTCTCGGGCAGCGGGCGGTGCGCCGGTAGTGTGTCGTCATGGCGACCCCGCAGCTGACGCCGCTGGAGGACAAGGCGTGGCAGGGATTTCTCTACGTGCACGACCGGATCTGGCGTGAGCTGGAGGCTGGGCTGGAGAGCCTGGGCGTGAGCATGGCGGAGTACAGCGTGCTCGCGTTGCTCGCGCGGTCCGGCCGCTCCGGGATGCGGATGGCGGAGCTGGCCCAGCGCAGGGTGATGTCCACCGGCGGCTTCAGCCGACTCACCGACCGGCTGCAGCAGCGCGGTCTGGTGGAGCGCCGGCGTGCCACCGAGGATGGTCGTGGGTACGTCGTCGTGCTGACCCCGAGCGGGCGGACACTGCTGCGCAGGGTGTGGCGCACCCACTATGCCGAGCTGCGCCGGCTGTTCCTGGACCGGCTGGACGATGGGGACCTGGCCGACCTCGCCCGGATCTGGGAGCGGCTGGATCCCCAGTGGGCGCAGGAGCACGAGGTCGGCGGCTGACCGTGTAGCACGCAGGGCTACATGATGCAATGCTGAGGAGATGAGCACGAGTTCGATCCGATTCCGTTCGGTGCCGACGCCGCGCGCGCCTTCGGACGGCTGAGCGCGGCAGTCCGCGAGACCGGCCGGACCCCCCGCCGGCGCACTGCCGACCTGATGATCGCGGCGGTCGCAGCTGCCGAGGGCCTGCCGCTGTACACCGCGAACCCCGACGATTTTCGCGGGCTGGAGGAGACCGTCGAGGTCATACCAGTGCCGCGCCCGGCATGAGTGATCGGCTACTGCGCCGGTAGATCTCGAGAGGTGTCCGCGGTCCGGCCCGGAGGAACGTGCGCACGCACGGCCTCGTCGATGAGCCGGGCAGCGGTCCGCGCGGTGCGCGCGTCGATGTCCAGGGCCGGGTTCAGCTCCACCACGTCCAGCAGCGCCAGCTTCCCGGTGGCCGCCGCGGCCCGCACCGCTGCCGCCACCAGGTGGATGCCCACGCCGAACGCCGCCGGTGCCGACACCCCGGGCGCCACGGCGGTGGGCAGCACGTCCAGGTCGATGGTCAGGTAGAGCACGTCCAGGGTGCGGGCGAAGTCCGCGACGAACTCCTCGATCCCGGCCTCGCCGCGGCGCCAGCAGTCCACATCGGTCAGCCACCGCACGCCCAGCCCGCGCGCCGCCTCAAACAGCACCGGGGTGTTCGAGGGTTCGGCGATACCGATGACGGCGTAGCGCAGCTCCCGCCCGGCCGCTCGCTCTGCCTCGGCCATCTGCCAGAACGGGGTGCCCGAGGTGGGTCGGTCCGCCTGGCGAAGGTCGAAGTGGGCGTCCAGGTTCAGCACTCCCCACCGCGGACGCTGCCCGCCGCGGCCGGCGAGACGCTGCGCGGCCATCAGGCCCTGGTAGGAGGCCCAGGCCGTCTCGTGGCCGCCGCCGAGCACGATCGCCAGCCGGCAGCCGGGCGCATCCAACGCCCCGGTGATCAGCCGGGCCGCGTCGGCCTGCCCGGTCTCCAGGTCGTCTCCACCGGTGACGGCGTCCCCGTGGTCGATCAGGCCCGTCACCTGCCGGGCGAGGTCACCGTGGGCGGCCAGCGGGGCCAGCGCCCGGCGCAGCGCCGCCGGGCCGCTGCGTGCCCCCGGTCGACCACCGTTGCGGCGCACGCCCTCGTCGGAGCAGAAGCCGAGCAGACCGATGTGGTCACGGCTGCTGCTCGCCTCCAGCACTGCTCCCGCCGGCCGCGCCACCTGGTGCCAGCGGGCGTGCTCCGGGCCGTCGCCGTCCCGTCGGCCGGTCCACTCCGGTGCGAGCCGTGCCCCCTCGGGGGAGCCTTCCGCGGCGTCCATGATCCCCACCGTATCCGCCGGCCCCTGCCGGCGCCGGGTCCACCACCGGGCCGGATCAGCCCAGCGGTACCTGCACCACCGGGGTGGGGTTGCCGGCAGAGTCCATGCCGTAGACGCAGTACAGCGCAGGCAGGTCCTCGGCGAGCAGGGTCAGCGGGACCATCATGAAGTCCTGGAACCCGCTCGGGTCGTCGCAGTCCACGGTGTCCGGATCCCCCCAGGTGAAGCGGACCGTCTGGATCTCCGGAGGGTGGGTGATCGGGAGCACCGTGACCGCGCCACCGCCGATGTCCTCGACGACCGCACCGGCCTCGATCACCGGCGGGGTGCGGTCCACCTGGTAGAGCACGCTCGCCGCGCCGGCGTGGTCGGTGCCGGCCACCGCGCACAGCAGCCACCAGCCCTCCTCCTGGGGCAGCTGCACCGGCACCTGGGCACCGACCAGCTCCCAGGGTTCGCTCGCCTGCGGCAGCTCCAGCTCCTCCGCTCCGGCGTAGGTGGCCTGCTCGGTGCACGCGGTCCCGTCACCGAGGGGCAGCAGCGCCGTGCGCATGCTGCCCTGCTCGGCACCGACGAAGCTGGCCACCGGTGTGCGGCCCGCGGCATCGGGCAGGTCGCCGCCGCGGTAGGCGCCACCGCCGAACTCGGTCCACAGGCTCGAGTTCGGCAGCGGGCAACCGCCGCCGAGCGCGAACACACCGTCCGGGAAGCACTCACCGACACCGGCCACGCTCTGCGCATAGCTGGTCTCCTCGACCAGTACCGGACCGGTGTCCTGCAGCACGCAGGGCCGGTGCAGGAAGCAGGCACCGCCATCCTCCGCCGAGGTGCCCCAGGTGGTCGTGTTGATCATCGCCACCACCTCGGTGGGGGTGCCGTCCGGGCCGGTCTCGAACAACGGTGAGCCGCTCGACCCCTGCACGATGCCCGGGCAGTCGTTGGACCACACGTGGAACCACAGCCAGCGGAACTCGATCACCGTCGACTGCTCGCCGAGGGTGCAGCTGCCCGCCCGCAGCACCCAGTCCTCGTCCATCAGGTCCTGCACCGGGACACCCACGTTCGTCACCGCGGCACCGGGCTCGGGCTCCTCGGCCGCCAGCGGTACCGGCCGCACGCCGAGGGCCTCGAGGTCGCCCAGCGTCGCATCCAGACGCACGATGCCGGTGTCGGTGGAGCGCATCGTGGCGTAGGCGAGCTCGGTGACCGGCACCGTGAGCACACCGTCGAGGTTGCCGGCCGCGCGGAAGAACACGGCGGAGCCGAACCACTCCTGGCCGAGCTTCGTCTGCTGCGGGCTGGCGCCCATCGCACCCACGCAGTGCCCGTTGGTGAGCACGTACGCCGGGGCCTGCGCCACCCCGGTGTCGATCACCGTCCCGGTGCAGTTGGACCCTGCATCCAGCATGACCACGCTGCTGAACCGGGCGATGTCGGCCACCGGCAGCGGGCCGGCCAGCTCCGGCAGCGACCCGGTGCCCGCGGGGTTCTCGTCCGGTCCGCCGGTGGGGTCCGTGCAGCCGGCCAGCAGCAGCAGCGCGGCACCGAGCACGAGGAGGGACCGCCGTGCCGTCGGTCGCATGACGCACCTCCGGGGGCGATCGATGCCGATGCTGGGCACAGCGTAGCGCCGGGTAGGGGCGGACCGCCGGTGCTACGGTGATCGTGTTCGTGGATCGCATCGGCGTGCGGACGCGCCGAGCAGCGTGCGGAGGTGAGGGATGGGCCTCGACGGAGCGCGAGCAGTGCGGGCGCCGCGCGGCACCCACCTGACCGCCAGATCGTGGCAGACCGAGGCCCCGCTGCGGATGCTGCAGAACAACCTGGACCCCGAGGTCGCCGAGCGGCCCGACGATCTCGTCGTCTACGGCGGCACCGGCCGGGCGGCCCGCTCCTGGGCCGCCTTCGACGCCATCGTCGCCTCCCTGCGCAACCTCGAGGACGATGAGACGCTGCTGGTGCAGTCCGGCAAGCCCGTCGGCATCCTGCGCACCCACCAGTGGGCGCCCCGGGTGCTGATCGCGAACTCGAACCTGGTCGGCGACTGGGCCACCTGGGCGGAGTTCCGCCGGCTGGAGGCCGAGGGGCTGATCATGTACGGGCAGATGACCGCCGGCTCGTGGATCTACATCGCCACCCAGGGCATCCTGCAGGGCACGTTCGAGACGTTCGCCGCCGTCGCCCGGAAGCGCTTCGGCGGCACCCTGGCCGGCACGCTCACCCTCACCGGCGGCTGCGGTGGGATGGGCGGTGCCCAACCGCTGGCCATCACCCTGAACGGCGGGGTGGTCATCGTGGTGGACGTGGACCGCTCCCGGATGCAGCGCCGCGTGGCCAAGCGCTACCTGGACGTGATCGCCGCTGATCTCGATGACGCCGTCGCCCGCGCGAGCACCGCCGTCGCGGCGAGGACCCCGCTGTCCATCGGCGTGGTCGGCAATGCCGCGCAGGTGTTCCCCGAGATGCTGCGCCGCCACCGGGACGGCGAGGTGCGGGTCGATGTGGTCACCGACCAGACCAGCGCGCACGACCCGCTCAGCTACCTGCCGACCGAGGTCGCGCTCGAGGACTGGCAGCAGGAGGCCGAGGGGGACCCGGACGGGTTCACGAAGAAGGCCCAGGCCTCGATGGCCCGGCAGGTGGAGGCGATGGTCGGCTTCGCCGGCGAGGGCGCCGAGGTGTTCGACTACGGCAACTCCATCCGTGACGAGGCCCGCCGCGGCGGCTGCGAACGCGCCTTCGCGTTCCCCGGGTTCGTGCCCGCCTACATCCGCCCGCTGTTCTGCGAGGGGCTCGGACCGTTCCGCTGGGTGGCGCTCTCCGGTGACCCCGAGGACATCCACGTCACCGACCGGGCGCTGAAGGAGCTGTTCCCGGACAACGCCCACCTGCACCGGTGGCTGGACGCGGCCGCCGAGTATGTGGAGTTCGAGGGCCTGCCGGCGCGGATCTGCTGGCTCGGCCTGGGGGAGCGGGACAAGGCCGGGGTGCTGTTCAACGACCTGGTCCGCGAGGGGAAGGTGACGGCACCGATCGTGATCGGCCGCGACCACCTGGACTCCGGGTCGGTGGCATCCCCGTACCGGGAGACCGAGGGCATGCTGGACGGCTCGGACGCGATCGCCGACTGGCCGCTGCTGAACGCCCTGCTGTCCACCGCCTCCGGTGCCACCTGGGTGTCCATCCACCACGGGGGCGGGGTGGGCATCGGCCGGTCCATCCATGCCGGCCAGGTGGGCGTGGCCGACGGCACCGAGCTCGCCGAGCAGAAGCTGCGCCGGCTGCTGACCAACGACCCCGCCAGCGGGGTGCTCCGGCACGTGGACGCCGGCTACTCCCGCGCCGCCCAGGTGGCCAGCGAGCACGGCTTGCACGTGCCGATGACGCCGAGGCTGCGCGACGGGGCCGGTCAGTGACCGCAGCAGCCGACCGGGTAGAGCGATGACCACCACCCTGCTCACCGGGATCAGCGAGCTGTGGACCTTCGACCCCACCCTCGAGGACCCGACCGGACCGCCGGTGACCGGCACCGTCGACGGGCAGGTGGCGCGCGACGCCGCGCTGGTCATCGACGGCGAGCAGGTCGCCTGGACCGGACCGGCCGGCGCTGCCCCCGCCGCGGACGAGCGGATCGACCTCGGCGGCCGCACGGTGCTGCCCGGCTGGGTGGACTCCCACACCCACCTGGTCTTCGCCGGTGACCGCGCCGCGGAGTTCGAGGCCCGGATGGCCGGCCGACCCTATGCCGCCGGCGGGATCGGCACCACCACCGCCGCCACCCGCGCCGCCACCCCGGAGGAGCTCACCGGCCTGGTCCGCGCCCGGATCGCCGAGGCCCGCCGCGGCGGCACCACCTGCCTGGAGAGCAAGACCGGCTACGGGCTCACCCTCGCCGACGAGACCGCCTCCGCCCGGCTGCTCGCCGACCTGGTCGCCGCCGGCGAGCTGGACGAGGCCACCTTCCTCGGCGCCCACCTGGTGCCCCCGGAGTACGACGGGCAGGACGGGCGCCCCGGCGCCGAGGCGTACGTGCACCTGGTCACCGGGCCGATGCTGGCGGCGGCACGGCACCTGGTGCGCTGGGTGGACGTGTTCTGCGAGCAGGGCGCCTTCGACCTGGACCAGACCGAGACCATCCTGCGCGCCGCGGCACGGGCCGGCCTCGGGCTGCGGGTGCACGCCCACCAGCTCGGCCGCTCCGGTGCGGTCGCCCTCGCCTGCGACCACAGGGCCGCCAGCGTCGACCACCTCAACCACCTGGACAGCACCGACATCGAGGCGCTCGCGGCCACCAGCACCCGCCAGCTGCGCCCCACCCCAGGTGCGGGCGCTACGCCCGGAGGCTGCGCCGTCGAGGAGGGGCCCACAGTGGCGACCGTGCTGCCGGCCTGCGACCTGTCCACCCGGGCGCCGCTGGCGCCGGCCCGTGCCCTGCTCGACGGCGGAGCTCACCTGGCGATCGCCTCGAACCTCAATCCTGGCACCAGCTACACCTCCTCGATGGCCTTCTGCGTGGCCACCGCGGTGCTGCAGCAGCAGCTGAGCATCGCCGAGGCGCTCCGCGCGGCCACCCGCGGCGGGGCGCTCGCCCTGCGCCGCGGCGACGTGGGCCACCTCGGCGTCGGTGCCCGCGCCGACCTGCACGTGCTGGACGCCCCCGCCGCCATCCACCTCGCCTACCGACCCGGCATGCCGCTCACCCACGCGGTCTGGCGGGCCGGAAGGCGCGTCGTCTGACCGGTTCCCCGACCCGAAGGAGACCTGCATGACCGACCCGGCCCCCGCCGTCGTCCTGTCTGCCGACGGGCTCACCCCCGCCCAGGTGAGCGCCGTGGCCCGCCACGGTGCCGCCGTCGAGCTCGACCCGGCGATGCTGGACCACCTGGCCCGGGTGCGCGCGCACGTGGCCGACCTCGCCGCCGGCGACCGGCCGGTGTACGGGGTGTCCACCGGGTTCGGCGCGCTCGCCGACACCCCTATCGCCCCCGGCCGGCGCACGGCGCTGCAGCGGTCTTTGATCCGCTCGCACGCCGCCGGCACCGGTCCCGAGGTGGAGCGTGAGGTGGTGCGCGCACTGATGCTGCTGCGCGCCCGCAGCCTGGCCAAGGGGCACTCCGGCGTGCGGCCGGAGGTGGTGGCCACGATCGTCGCGGTGCTCAACGCCGGTATCACCCCGATCGTGCACGAGTACGGGTCGCTCGGCTGCTCCGGTGACCTCGCCCCGCTGGCGCATTGCGCGCTCGTGCTGCTCGGGGAGGGCCGGGCACGCGATGCCGACGGGCGGGAGCGGCCGGTGCCCGAGCTGCTCGCCGCCGCCGGAATCGCCCCGATCGAGCTGGCCGAGAAGGAGGGTCTGGCGCTGATCAACGGCACCGACGGGATGCTCGGGCAGCTGCTGCTGGCGCTGGCCGACCTGGAGGAGCTGCTCCGCGTCGCGGACGTCACCACGGCGCTCTCGGTGCAGGGGCTGCGCGGGCGGGAGGATGTGTTCCGCCCGGAGCTGCACACCCCCCTGCGCCCGCACCCGGGGCAGGCGGACTCGGCGGCGAACATCCTGGCGGTGCTCGACGGCTCGGCGATCCTCGCCGATGTGCGCCGGGAGGGGTCCAGGGTGCAGGACGCCTACTCGGTGCGGTGCGCCCCGCAGGTGGCCGGCGGGGCGCGGGACACCCTGGAGCACGCCCGCACCGTGGCGCTGCGCGAGCTGGATGCGGCGATCGACAACCCGATGGTCCTCGACGACGGCACCATCAGCTCGAACGGCAACTTCCACGGTGCCCCGGTCGCCTACGTGCTGGACTTCCTCGCCATCGTGGCCGCGGACGTGGCCTCCATCGCCGAGCGGCGCACCGACCGGATGCTGGACAAGGCCCGCTCGCACGGACTGCCGCCGTTCCTCGCCGACGACCCGGGCGTGGACTCCGGGATGATGATCGCCCAGTACACCCAGGCGGCGCTGGTCTCGGAGCTGAAGCGGCTGGCGGTGCCGGCGAGCGTGGACTCCATCCCGTCCTCGGCGATGCAGGAGGACCACGTGTCGATGGGCTGGCACGCGGCCCGCAAGCTGCGCACCGCGGTGGCGAACCTGCGCCGGGTGCTGGCGATCGAGCTGCTCGTCGCCGCCCGGGCGGTGGACCTGCGCGAGCAGGCGCCCTCGCCCGCGGCGGCCGCGGCGATCGCGGTGCTGCGCCGGCGGGTGGGTGGCCCCGGGCCGGATGAGTTCCTCGCCCCGGACATCGCTGCCGCGGAGGAGTGCCTGCTCGACTCCTCGCTGCTGGCGGCGGTGCGGGAGGTCACCGGGCCGCTGCGCTGAGGCGACGGCCGGCGCCTCACCAGACGAGAGCGCCGAACTGTCCAGCACCATTGGTCTTGACCTGCATCTGATCGAACGTGTCCTCACCGGCAATGACCAGGAGGCGGCATGTATAGACGCCGTCCTCCGCGGAGACTTGGTGGGCATCCTTGATCTTGAACTTGAGTCTCGGTGCCCCTCGGTACTTGCCACCCTCGGCGTCCGGATTGGTGATGATACGGCGGCTATCCTTGCTCGCGACCGCGTAGGGGGTATAGACGTGGTGGCTTCGCACGTTCTTGTTTGCGGCGAACGCGATGTCGGAGGCAGACGGGAAGATCTTCTGCATCTCGGAGTTCTCGTGCCGCTCGGCGAGGTCGGACCACAGCACTGCACCCGAGGTTCGATTCCTCGTCTCCTTCACCCGCTTGCCGTCGATGGTCTTGCCGCTGAGGTCGTGATCGGCGATGGCCTTGGTCGAAGTGGATACGCCCCCGTGGCGGTTGCGCGGCGTGCCGATTTCGAAGTAGGGGTGGGAGTGCGCGACCGGCGTCAGGCAGGCTCGCACCGCGGGGTCCCAGTCCACGGCGGTTGCTCCCCCGATGATGAGGAGCGCCTCGCCGGAACTGGTGCGAGCCACCCCGAGGCCCCATTCGTGCTTGATGGCACGCTTGGGCAACTCAGTGAAATCGACACCTGCCCGACGTAGTCCGTTGAGGGCTTCCGGGCTCTTCATCTCGATGAGAGCAAGCCGCTGATGTCCTTCTTCTGCTGTCATGGGCTGCTGGCCATAGACGATGTCCCATCGTTGCTTGAGGGCCTCCACTTCGCGCCGGAGACGGTCGTCGGCATCCTCCAGGCCGCGTTGAGCGCCTGGGCCGCTGCCGATCAGCCGTCGCAGTTGCTGATAGGTCCGAGGACCGTTCTGTGCGGCCCGCAGGTTGCGGAGGGCACGCTCCCGGGAAGAATCCCGAAGGTCACGCTGGACGGTCAGGATCTGCCGTTGGAGCGGGCCGCCACCCGTGAGGAGGGCGGCGACCGCGCCGTTCCCGGCCGCTCGTTGGACGTGACGCACGGTTGCCTGCGGGGTGGTCGAGGTCGCCCGGCCGGCCCGGCTGCGTGGCTCGGAGGCGCGGGAGCCAGTCTCGGGTCGGCGTGATCGAGTCTGGGCCATGCCTCACCGTGGGCGCCGAGGCCTCGACGGGTCAAGGCCGATGGGGCAGGCGCCGGGGCAGCAGTGTGCAGCTCTCGATGCCAACGGGACCTGGAGTGCCTGACGGCGAGCCCGGCGGCTGCCACGGTCACGTTGTGACGGACGCCCTCTCGCTTGGTGAGGTTGACGGACCTCAGCCGTAGGGCCCGAGCGCGCTGGAGTAGACCTCGACCATCGGCTCGGCCCGCACCGCGGCGCTCTCCCGCGCGGCGACCATCGCCGTGCTCGCCCGGGTGAGCAGCTCTGGTTCGCGGCGCAGCCGGGCCAGCACCTCGGCCAGACCGGCGGCATCAGGGGTGGCAGCGGCGAACCCGGCACCGGCGGGCACCACCTCGGCCAGGTCCGGGTCCGCATAGAGCACCGGCAGACCGGAGGCGATCGCCTCCAGGACCACCATCGGCTGGTTGTCGAAGCCCACCGAGGAGCTGACCAGCACGTGGCTGCGGGCCATCTCGGCCAGCACGTCGGCCTGGGGCACCGACCCGGTCAACCGGACCGCGCTGCCCGCTGCCGCGCGCGCTACGCTCCGGCGGGAGACGCCGTCGCCGACCATGGTGCCCTGCACCCCTGCGCCGGCCTGGTGCACGGCGGCCACGAACACCTCGGGCCGCTTCTCCGGGGAGAGCCGGCCCACCCACAACGCCCGCAACACCTCACCGGGTGCGAGCTCACGCACCACCGGCGCCCCGACCCGCGCCAGCACGCTCGGCTCCACCCCGTTGGAGACCACGGTGGTCGGCGTACTCACCCCGACCGCGGCCAGCTTGGTGGCGAAGTGCGCCGAGGGCACCACCAGGTGGTCGCTGGCCCGCGCCTGGGCCACCATCAGCCGCCACATCCGGCGCGCCACCCGGCTCGCGGTGTAGGGGGCGCCGGCAGCGATCCGCACCCCGGAGTGCGGCACCTGCCGGTGGTGCAACCAGGTGAGCAGCGGGGTGGTGAGCGCCGGGACCGGCAGCACCGAGGCGGTGTACACGTCAATGCGGCCGTGCATCGTGTGCACCACCGGCAGACCGAGCTCGCGCGCCACCCGGATCCCGGACAGCGCCGCGAACATCTCCGAGTGCGTGTGCACCACCTGCACCCCGCGAGCCGCCAGCTCGCGGCGCAGCTCCGCCCGCACCCGCGCCGGCGGCCACGCGAACGGGTACCCGTCTGGGCGGAAGGTGCCGGATATCGGCAGCGTGACGATGCCCGGGTCGGTGCTCGGTTCGTCCGCTGGGCAGCACACGGTGACCTCGTGGCCGGCTCGCCGCAGCCCTTCGCGCAGGGCCTTGACTGCGGTCTGCACCCCACCGAGGGTCGGCAGGTAGTAGTCGGTCACCAGGGCCACGCGCATCCGGCGAGCCTAACGGTGTCCAGAGGGGCCGCGGCCGGCGCTGATCAGGCTCCGATCTCACGGGCGGTGAGCAGGTTGATCGTCATCTGCTCCACCTCGGTGCGCAGGTCGGTGTAGGCGCCCGGCAGCGGTACTTCGCTCCGGACTGCGTCGAGGATGGATTCGAGCACGCTGTCGATGATCGTGCCGGGATCGCGGACGCCCCACCCGAAAGCCTCGGTGACCAGGTGGTCCCGGGTGAGGGCACGGTGCCGGTACTCGCCGGCGACCGCCATGGCCAGCTCGCCATCGGTGTCCTGGTGGGCCAGGGGCACCACATCATAGGCCGGCGCCAGCGCGGCCGGGCCGTGGCGAGGGTGCAGCACCGCCACGTTCTTGGCGTGCAGATCTAGGTTTCCCACCGCCACGGCCAGCGTGACCAGGGCCAGCAGCTGGTCGATAGCATCGGGGATCGTGGGCCGCAGCGCGCCCGCCATCCGCTGCAGGGTGACCTGCCCGCCGTGGCGCTGGTACTTCTGGTCGCGAGCGGCGCCGAGGATCTGGTTGAAGTCCTCCTGGTGGATCCGCCCTCCGGGTGCGTTGGCGTCCCGGTCGTAGCGTTCGATCACGAGCGTGTGCACACCATCGATCGACTCGATCCATGTCTCGTAGGAGCTGAGTCCGATGCGTCGCGCGATCCGCGCGCCGTACTCTTCGTCGAAGATTCCGGTGGGGTTCGCCGGCACCTGTGGTTTGAGCAGGTGCGTGGACGGGTAGCCATCGATCACCTGGCCCCAGCCCTGCGCGGTGCGAGCGAGGACCACCTTCTCCTGGACCCCGGCCAGCGAGGTCTTGCCGCCGATCGGACGGTTCCCCAACGGCTGCTCGATCTCCCGTCGCAGCAGCCGGCCGATACCTTCAGTGTCGATCGGCTCGGCCCGGGGTGTGCGAGGTTCACCCGGCTCCTCGGGGTCCCAGACCTGCACGGCACCGGCGACGTCCCGGCCGTACCGGCGGAGCATGCCGATCACGTCGATCGCCAGGATGCCGGCCTGGTCGGCGAGGCGGGTGAGCATCCGCCCCTCGGGGAGGAGCTCGGCGAAGAAGTTCTGCCGGCGCGCCTTCGTCGATCGCGCGGGAATGGCCGTCAGCGGGACCGCGAGCGAGAGGATCTGGCTGTCCAGGCCGAAGGTCTCCAAGGCTTGGTCGGCGGTGTGGAAGTCGAAGGTTCGCCAGTCGCCACGCAACGTGCCCACCAGCGTGCCGTAGAGCTCGACTGTTAGCTCAGTCATCGGAGGCCGGCGGCTGGATCGACGCGGTCAGGCTCATGCCGGTCAGCCGCATCATGGCGAACAGCCGATCCGTGTACTTCGAGGGTTTGCCCGCCTCCATCTCCCAGATGTAGCGCTGGCTCACGCCCATCAGCTCGGCGAGCTGGCGCTGGCTCATCCCCGCGAGCAGGCGGGCCTGCTGCAGGATCCGGCCGAGCGACTCGGGGCTCGTGACGGTGCCGGTGATCGCCACCTCGTGACCCTCCAGTCTACGAGTCGACTACTGTTTCGTAGTCAAACTACTTGACTACGAAAAGATCGTCAACCTCATCGACTACGAAGACGTAGTCAGCCTCCCCGTGGACTCGTGGCCGAAGAAGGTCAATCCGACATGGTCCGGTGCTGCCCCTGGTCGAGCACCTAGTTCCCGGTTTCGTCAGCCCACGGGTCGATCAGCAGCCCACGCGTCGATCAGCGCCAGGCCGCAGCCGTCGAAGTCCCGCACGTTCCGCGTCGCGAGGGCGGCGCCGTGGACCAGGCACGTGGCGGCGATCATCAGGTCTTCGACCGACATCGGGTTCCCGGCCTGCTCCCTCGCCGCGCGCAGCGCACCGTAGGCATCCGCAGCCTCCGCACCGAACGGGAGCAGCCGCGTCCCAGCACCGGGGACCAGCTGGTCGGTCGCCTCGAGCAGCCCGGTGCGGCGCCGACCGTGGGGGAGTCGGCCGCTGCCGTAACGGCTCGGAGAGCACGTTGGTGTCCGCGACGATCACACCTTGACCTCACGGGCGGAGGACCGCTGGGGCAGCGGAAGCTCCTCGCCGCGCAACGGCTCGGTGGCGTAGATCCAGTCCACGAACGTCTCCGCCACGGCCTCGTCGAGGATCGCTCGGGCTTCGGCCTCCATGGCGCGGTCGTTGCGTGCCGCCCGCTCCTTCAGCGCCCGCCGGGTCTGCTCGGACAGGTTCCGCACGGTCACTTCGCCATCCGAACCGTCTCCTCATGCACTGACAGCAATGCTGTCAGGCATGATCGTTCGTAGGATGCCCGGATGACGACAGCACTGGTCACCGGGGCGAGCGGGTTCCTCGGTGGCCACGTGGTGGCTGAGCTGCGCGCACACGGCTACCGGGTGATCGCTGCCGGGCGCAACGGGGCAGCACTCCCGACCGGCGGACCCACGCTGGTCGGTGACCTGGACTCCCTCGCCCGCACCACCCAGCCCGCCGACCTGGTGATCCACTGCGCCGCTCTGTCCACCCCCTGGGGCCGCTGGCGGGACTTCGCCCGCACGAACGTCACCGGCACCGCCAACGTGCTCACCTACGCCCGCCGCAACGGCGTCCGCCGGATCGTGCACGTGTCCTCGCCGAGCATCTACGCCGCACCCCGGCACGCCACCAACATCACCGAGAACCAGGTGGATGCCGGCAACCGCCTCAACAACTACATCCGCTCCAAGATCGCCGCCGAAGAGCTCCTGCACCGCGCCCGCCTGGAGCCGCGCACCCCGGAGGTCGTGATCGTCCGGCCCCGCGGCATCATCGGCCCCGGCGACCCCGGCCTGGTGCCCCGCCTGCTGGCGGTGGAGGAGAAGATCGGCATCCCGCTCGTCGACGGTGGCCGCGCCCTGGTCGACCTCACCGCCGCGGCGAACGTGGCCACCGCGCTGCGCCTGGCCGCCGAGACCCCGGGCATCGACGGCGAGGCCGTCAACATCACCAACGGCGACCCGCGCCCGTTCCGCGACCTGATCGAGCAGCTCTTCGCCCTGCTCGGCCGCACCCCGCGCTACCGCCACCTGCCCACGAAACCCCTCTACGCCGTTGCCGGCCTGCTGGAAGCGGTCTACGGGGCGCTCCCCGGCCACCCCGAACCACCGCTGACCCGGTACACGCTCACCACCATCGCCTACTCCCAGACCCTGGACATCTCCAAGGCCCGCGCGCTGCTCGGCTACACCCCGCAGGTCGGTCTGGACGAGAGCCTGGCCAGCTATGCCCGCTGAGCTGCGTGCCTACACCTGCGGGCACACCCACCACGACCTCTCCCGCCTGGTGGCCGGCCACCGCCGCGAGCGCCGCCGGTTCCCCTCCACCGTGTTCTGCTACCGCAGCGGCGACCGGGTGGTGCTCTTCGACACCGGCTACGCCCCGCAGCCCTGGCAGGTCGGCCCGACCGGTCGGCTCTACCAGCGCCTGCTGCCCCCGGAGCTGCCGCCGGGTGAGGACATCGCGGCCCAGCTCGATACCGCCAGCGTGACCCATGTGGTGCTCTCCCACCTGCACCCGGACCACATCGGCGGGCTGCGGCACTTTCCCCGCGCGCACCTGGTACTGCACCGCGACCAGCTGGCCACCCTGGGCCGACCGCGGCTGCGGGAGGGGCTGCTGCGCGGTCTGCTGCCGGACTGGTTCGCCGAGGCGACGCAGCAGACCGACCGGTGCACCGCCGTCGAGCAGCTCACCCCCGGACCGGCCGGACTGGGCAGCCACGACCTGTTCGGCGACGGCAGCTACCGGCTGGTGCACCTGCCCGGGCACGCCCGCGGGCACCTCGGCGCCCTGGTGGAGGGCAGGGTGCTGCTCGCCGGGGATGCCGCCTGGGGGCGGGACCTGCTGGAGCAGGTGGAGCGGATGCGTGCGGTGCCCCGCTGGATCACCTACGACGGCGCAGCTCACCGGGACACGGCCCGTCGCCTCCTCGAGGTCGAGCGTGGCGGAGTGCGGCTGCTCTTCTCCCACGACGACCACCCCAGCGGGGTGAACCTGCTGTGAGCAAGGTGCGCACCGCCGTCGTGCTGGCCAGGACCCGCTGGGGCTGGCGGCCACGCACCCGGGCGGCCCTGGAGCGCTACCAGCAGCGCCGGATCCGCGCGCACCTGCGGTTCCTGCGCGCCCGGTCGCCGTTCTACGCCGGGGTGCACACGCTGGCTGAGGCGCCGGTGATGGACAAGCAGACGATGATGGCGAACTTCGATGCGCTGAACACCGTGGGGGTGCGCCGGGCCGAGGCGGAGGCGCTCGCGCTGGCGGCCGAACGGACCCGCGACTTCGCGCCGATGCTCGGGGACGTGGCGGTCGGGCTGTCCTCGGGTACGTCCGGGCACCGCGGGCTGTTCCTGGTCAGCCCTGAGGACCGGGACGCGTGGGCCGGCACGGTGCTGGCACTGACGCTGCCGCCGGGGCTGGTCGGGCACCGGATCGCGCTGTTCCTGCGCGCCAACAACGCCCTGTACGAGTCGGTGCGCTCGCGGCTGGTGGACTTCCGCTACTACGACCTGATGGTGGGGGTCGAGGAGCACCTGGCGGACCTGGTGGAGTACCGGCCGACGATCCTGGTGGCGCCGCCGTCGGTGCTGCGGCTGCTCGCCGGCGCTGGGTTGGGGCTGCGGCCGGACCGGGTGTACTCGGTGGCCGAGGTGCTGGACGAGGGGGAGGCGGAGTCCTTTGCGAGGGCGTTCGGGCAGCGGCACCTGCACCAGCTGTACCAGTGCACGGAGGGGTTCCTGGCCCGCACCTGCGACCACGGAGTGCTGCACCTGAACGAGCAGCACGTGCTCGTCGAACCGGAGTGGTTGGACGCCGACCGGTTCATCCCGGTGGTCACCGACTTCTCCCGCCGCACCCAGCCGATCGTGCGGTACCGGCTGAACGACGTGCTGGTGGCGCGGCGGGGTGGATGCCCGTGCGGCAGCGTGCTGCGCGCGATCTCACGGATCGAGGGGCGCGCGGACGACACGCTGCTGCTCGGCGGCCGGGTGGTGTTCGCCGACCAGGTCTCCCGGGCGGTGATCGCGGCCGACGGGTTCGACGAGTACGCGGTGGTGCAGACCGGGCCGGACTCGCTGCAGGTGCAGCTGGACGAGCTGGCGGCGGCGCCGGCCGTGCGGGACGAGCTGGACGGGCTGTGGCGGCGGCTGGGGATGGCGGCGCCCGCGGTGGAGTTCGTCCCGTATGCTGCCGACCTTGGAGCGAAGCGCCGACGGGTGCGGCGGGACTGGCAGGGGGCAGGGGATGCGGCAGTGCGAGATCGTCGGCTGGGGGACCGACCTTCCTGACCGGGTGGTCCGCTTCTCCGGCCAGACCCGGTACCGGGTGGCCGACGGGGTGAGCCAGCTGGACCTGCTCGCCGGGGCCGCCTCCCGTGCGCTCGGCCGGGCGGGCCTGGGGCCGGCGGACATCGACTGCGTGATCGGTGCGGTGGCCGGGGACCTGCAGCCGATCCCGTGCACCGCGGCGCTGGTCTGGGAGCGGGTCGCGCCCCGGTCGCGGGTGGCGGCGTTCGATGTGAACTCCACCTGCACCAGCTTCATCACCGCCGTGGACGTGGCCTCCCGGTACCTGGCCGACGGCGAGTACCAGCGGGTGCTGATCGTCTCCGGGGACGTGGGGTCCCGGTTCCTCAACCCCGACCAGCCGGAGAGCAACGAGCTGTTCTCCGACGCTGCCGCGGCCGTGGTGCTGACCGCCGGGGCGGACCCCGATCGTGGCGTGCTGGCCAGCCTGCAGCAGACCTGGGCCGAGCACGCCCACGACACCGAGATCCGCGGCGGTGGGTCGTTGGTGCCGCCGCACGACTACCTGCCCTCGGCGAGCGTGGACTACCAGTTCGACATGGACGGGCGCCGGGCGCTGCGGAACATGGTGCGGGTGCTGCCCGGCTTCTTCGAGGAGTTCTTCGACCGGTTGGGCTCGGCGGCTGGGCTCGGTGTGGCGGACGTGGACCTGTTCGTGCCGCACCAGGCCAGCCGGGCGCTCGGTCTGGCGATGCGGCGGATCGGCATCCCGCCGGAGCGGTACATCGACTGGGTGGCCGACTACGGGAACATGGTCTCCGCCTCGGTGCCGTTCGTGCTCGCCCGCTGCCTGGACTCCGGGCGGCTGGGGCGCGGTGACGTGGTGGTGCTGTGCGGGACGGCGGCCGGGCTGACCGCGAACGCGCTGGCGCTGCGGCTCTGACTGAACCTGCAAACGGTCGAACGAGCGCACCCGCGGTGACGTCCGGCAGCTGGTGGACACCGGCCGGTGGCACCGGGAGACCACTGGGGTGTACCGGACCCCCGTGGTGCCGTGGGACGACCGGTATGACATGGCTCGCTACCGCGCGGCGTGGACCGGGCTGCTCGCGGTGCCGGTTGATGCTCGATCGTGGGCTGACACTGCTGAGGTTCACCGGTCGGGACCTGCGTGACGGCTCGGCCGTGGCCACGGTGCGCCAGGCTCTGGACGGCTGACCGGCTGCTGGGAGTTTCCTAGACTCGGGCGGTGTGACCCGCCCCGCCATCCCCACCGAGATCAAGGTGCTGGTGGCGGCCGCGTTCGTGATCGCGGTCGGTTTCGGGCTGGTGTCCCCGGTGCTGCCGGCCTTCGCCCGGTCCTTCGACGTCGGGGTGGCGGCCGCTTCGGTGGTGGTCTCCGCGTTCGCGTTCTTCCGGCTGGTGTTCGCTCCCGCCGGGGGCGCACTGGTGGTGCGGCTGGGGGAGCGGCCGGTGTACGTCACCGGGCTGGTCATCGTGGCGGTCAGCTCCTTGGCGACGGCGTTCGCCCAGTCCTACGTACAGCTCCTGGTGGTGCGGGGGTTGGGTGGGATCGGGTCGACCATGTTCACGGTCTCCGCGATGTCCCTGGTGGTGCGGCTGGCGCCGCCCTCCATCCGCGGCCGGTGCACCTCCGCGTATGCGACGGCGTTCCTGCTCGGTGGCATGCTCGGGCCGGTGCTCGGCGGACTGCTGGCCGAGTTCGGCCTTCGGGTGCCGTTCGTGGTCTACGCGGTGGCGTTGTTCATCGCTGCTCTGGTGGTGGCGATCTGGCTGAAGGACGCCCGGCTGCGGCCGGGGGAGGAGCGGCCCGAGCAGCTGCCGATGCGGGTGCGGGAGGCGTGGCGCTCCTCGGCGTTCCGGGCGGCGCTCGTGTCCGGTTTCGCGAACGGCTGGTGCAACTTCGGCGTGCGGGTGGCGGTGCTGCCCCAGCTGGCGGTGGCGGTGCACGACGACACCTGGGTGGCGGGTGCTGCCCTCGCCGCTGCCTCGGTGGGCACGGCGGCGACGTTGCAGTTCTCCGGCCGGTGGGCCGATGCTGTCGGCCGGCGGCCGCTGGTGCTGTCCGGGCTGCTGGTCACCGCCCTCGGCCTCGGGCTGATCGGCCTGTCGAACGGACTGGTGCTGCTGCTGGTGCTCTCGGTGTTCTCCGGGGTCGGTGGCGGGTTGCTGAACCCGGCGCAGCAGGCGACGTTGGCGGACATCGTCGGTATCGAGAGGTCGGGGAGCAAGGTGCTGGCGGCATTCCAGATGGCGCAGGACAGCGGTGCGATCCTCGGGCCGATCCTCATCGGTCTGGTGGCCGACCAGCTCGGCTTTGCCTGGGCGTTCGCCGTGACCGGTGTGGTGGCGCTGGCGGCGATGCTGCCGTGGTTCACCGCGGAGGAGACGTTGCCCGAGGCGGAGATGTCTGCTCGCTCCTGAGGGGGAGGGTCACGGTCGCGCGGACGGTTGCAGCGCGCGGCGGAGAGCCTCGGTCTGGTGCCGGTGTCCGACGGTCTCGTAACCGACGACGACCAGGAGCGCGGAGCAGGCGGTGATCAGGGTGCTCACCCCGAGGCTGGTACCGGCGGCGACGGCGCCGACGGCGGCCGCCAGCACGAGCAGTGCACCGAGCAGCAGGAGCAGGTGGAAGGAGTCCACCTCGCCGAGGAGCATCGAGTAGAGCAGGAACAGGCTGATGGTGAACACCGCGACCGGGACGGCGAGGGTGAGGGCGGCGGCAGTCGGCCCGATGCGCGCGTCTCCCTCGATCACGAACGCCGCGACGTGCAGGCCGGCGCCGCTGGCGGCCAGCGACCCGAACAGCACCATGTGCCCGTACCCCCACACGAAGCTTCGTTCCCGGTGCTGGGCGAGGACGTCGCCCGAGGGCATGGTGAAGTACACCCACCACAGGCCGAGGGCGAGCGCCACCCCGCCGAGGGCCACCAGCACTGCCTCTATGGACCAGCCCTGCTTCTCGTGCACGGCGGCGATCTCGGTGATGGTGCCGGCGATCACCTCGCCGAGGGTGATGATCACCAGCAGGCTGTACCGCTCGGCCACGTGGTGCGGGTGCCAGGGGGTGGCCTCGATGCGTTCGGCGATCATCGGGATGGTCAGCTCGAAGAGTGCCAGCGCCACGGTGATCGCGACGGTGACCATGATCGGCGGGAAGATCAGGATCTGCACGATCCAGCCGACCTGGGCCAGGGCCATCAGACCGGCGTAGGTGCGGGCGGTGCGCCGCCAGCGCGGGTTGTGCCGGGCGACGCGCAGCCACAGGGCGATCATCGAGATCCGCATGATCACGTAGCCGCCGACCACCACGGAGTTGTCCACGTGCGCGCCACCCTCGATGGAGTGGAACAGCTCGGGCAGGCCGAGGGCGAGGACCAGCACCCCGACCATCTGCACCATGGTGGCGAGGCGGAAGAGGATGTCGTCGTTGTCGAACGCGGAGGCTAGCCAGGAGTAGTTGATCCAGGCCCAGCAGATGCCGAAGACGGCGAAGAGGAACGCGCCGATGGCCGCACCGGTGTGCTCGGTCTGCAGCAGGTGTGCGAGCTGGGTGCCCGCCTGGGCGAACGCCACCACGATCGTCAGGTCGAAGAGGAGCTCGAGCGGCGTGGAGGCGCGGTGCGGCTCGTCGGTGCGACGGCCCAGCATGGCGCGCAGACGGTGGTGCGGAGCGGAGGCGATCTCGTCCGTCATGAGCGGAATCTTTCCACGCAGGGCCATGGGTGGCCTTGCCATCGCCGCATCCGCGGCCCGGTGGGCGGTTGTCCACAGGGGGTGTTGCCGGCGGTGTCTGTTGTGGCAAGGTCGACGGCATGGTGAGCCGACGGGGACGGCTGGTGTGGGCGCTGGCAGGGGTGCTGGTGCTTGTTGGTTGCACGCCGTCGGAGGGTGAGGGGCCGACGAGTCCGCCGGTGACGGAGACCTCGGACGAGGCGACCTCGCAAGACCCGACCTCAGAAGCCCCGACCGAGGGTGGCTCAGAGGATGTGAGCCAGGAGCCGTCGGAGCAGCCGGAGGTGGACCCGCCAGAGCGGCCGGCGGCGATGGAGGAGGAGACCGTCGAGGGCGCGATTGCCGCGGCCAAGTACTTCATGGAGCTCTATCCGTATATCTACGCCACCGGAGACCTCACGGAATGGGATGCGCTCAGCGATGAGGGCTGCGGCTTCTGCGCCAATGTCGGCGAACAGGTCCGCGACCTGTATTCAAGTGGAGGATATGCCACCGGGGTGAGCACCGAGGTCTACACGGATAATGGCGGGGGACCGTACAGCGATGGCGTCTACATCGTGGATCTTGGCGTGCGATTCCATGAATCGACCTTCGTCGACGGTGATGGAAGTCAAACCGAATATGCTGCTGAGGATCGACCTGAGTTCAGTATCTCGCTCGATTGGCGAGATGAGTCGTGGGTCATACTGGGTGTGAATGCTGGAGCTGCGGCATGATTCGGTGGCTCACGATGCTTGGGACTGTAGCGCTCGCCGCGAGCCCGAGTCCGAGTCCGAGTCCGACACCGTCTGCAGAGCCTCCGTGGAACAGTCAGGTTGAAACGGTTGCAACTGAATCTGGCTATGTCACCGAAGCAGCGCGAGAGCATCAACAGCAGAAGCGCATGGATCACGCTGTTGAAGAGGCTGATGATGCGGACAGTCCTGTGGTTGCGGTTTATCGGGGTGGGGGCGGTGAGCGCGATGGGGCTTCGGCGAGTTCTCCGGGCGATGATTTTGAGTGGGTGGGTGTGTGTTTGGTGACTGATGCGGAGCGGCCGGTTTCTTATGCTCCGGATTGTGAGCAGGTGGTTGCGGAGGAGTCGGTGGAGCCAGGGGATGAGGAGGGGGAGTCTGCTGGGGGTTCGGAGCCGATCATCATCACGGTGACTCGGTCTGATTTTGCTGAGTTGCCGCTGGAGTTGCCGGTGGTGCATCTGCAGCCGGAGCGGGACTGGTTCTTGGTGAATATGGACACGTTGGTGTTTGCCGATGGTGGTCAGCAGGTGTTGGAGACGTCGGTGTTGGGGGTGCCGGTGGCGGTGCGGGCCACGCCGGTGGAGTACGTGTGGGACTTTGGTGATGGGTCGGAGCCGTTGGTGACCACTGAGCCGGGTGCGCCGTGGCCCGCGCAGGATGTTGGGCACGTGTACACCAGTGAGGCGAGCGGGGTGGTGATCACGTTGACGACGACGTGGTCGGGGGAGTTCCAGGTGGCTGGGCAGGGGCCGTGGATCCCGATTGCTGGCACCACCACGACCCAGAGCCAGTCGGCACCCTTCCGTATCGAGGCCGTGGAGACCCACCTCACCGCACAGGGCTGACTCCACCCGCCCATCGGCCGCCGCGGGTGGCGCGCACCCTGCCAGCCAGCTCGGCACTCGCTGCGATGACTCGTGCCCCGGGAG
>CAZMDO010000006.1:0-31162 GCA_964564445.1 uncultured Ruaniaceae bacterium
GGATGATCGCCACCCAGCCGGGCACCGTACCGCCGGAGGACTGCACCGCGAGCATGGCGGCCACGATGGCGCCGGGGCCGGCGAGCAGCGGGGTGCCCAGCGGCACCAGCGCCACGTTCACCTTCCCCGAGGCCGAGGGCTCCTCCGCCTTGCCGGTGAGCAGGTCCATAGCGACCAGCAGCAGGAGCAACCCGCCGGAGGCCTGCAGCGCCGGCACCGAGATGCCGAGGAAGTTCAGGATGTACTTCCCGAACAGCACGAACGCCACGATCACCCCGAACGCCACCGCCACCGCCTGGACGGCCGCCCGGGCCCGCTGCTTGGCGGTCATCGTGGAGGTCAGCGCCAGGAACACCGGCACCGTGCCGGCCGGGTCCATGATCACGAACAGGGTGAGGAACGTGGTCAGGAACAGGGTGCCGTCGATCACCGCCGCCATCAGCCCACCACCTCGATCCGGCCGCGGTCGGCGATCTCGGCCAGCACCTCGGGGGCGGTGGTGTGCTCCCCGAGCCGGTTCGGCTTGCCGGCGCCGTGGTAGTCGCTGGAGCCGGTGACCAGCAGGCCGAGCTCGGCGGCCAGGGCGCGCAACGAGGCCTTGTCCGCCTCGGTGTGGTCGCGGTGGTCCACCTCCAGCCCGGCGAGGCCCGCGTCGGCGAGGTCGCGGATCACCTGCTCGCTGACCACCCGCCCGCGGCTGCTGGCACGCGGGTGGGCGAACACCGGCACCCCACCTGCCGCCAGCACCAGCGCCACCGCGTCGACCGCCTCCGGGGCGTGGTAGCGCACGTAGTACGGGCCGCTGGGGGCGAGCATGGTGGCGAACGCGCCCGCCCGGTCGGCGGCGTGCCCGCGGGCCACCAGCACGTCGGCGATGTGCGGCCGGCCGATCGTGGCCCCGGCGCCGGCGCGGGCGGCCACCTCCTCCCAGGTGAGGTCGAAGTCGACGGCCAGCCGGTCCACCATCGCCCGGGCGCGCCCGTCCCGGGAGGTCCGGGAGCGGGTGAGCAGCTCGGCCAGCGCCTCGTCCTGAGGGTCGTGCAGGTAGCTGAGCAGGTGCACACTGATCCCGCCGGCGGTGCAGGACACCTCGGTGCCGCGCACCAGCGCCACCCCGTCGACCGGGGCGGCGGCCGCGGCCTCGGCCCAGCCGGCGGTGGTGTCGTGGTCGGTGAGCGCCACCACGTCCAGGCCGGCACGTCGTGCCTGGGCCACCAGCTCGGCCGGGGACTCGGTTCCGTCGGACACGCGAGAGTGCGTGTGCAGGTCGATGCGCACGATCACCCAGGGTATCGGTGAGCGTCCGGTTCCTGAGACGACCGGTGTTTGAGACGATAGGGCCATGGTGACCTCTGCTGCTGAGCCTCCCGCCCCCACCGACCCGGCCTCCGGCCCCGCCGACGGGGCCGAGGAGGACCAGGACCTGACCGAGCGCGGCTCGAACCGGTCGCAGCGCCCGGACTCCCAGGCGTTCCGCGACTTCATCGCCTCCGGCTGGGCGCCGCGCACCGGCCCCGCACCGGCGCGCGAACCGGTCGCCGACCACACCGAGCGCCGCCGGGCCGCGGTCAGCGCCGCGTTCGAGGGCGAGCGGCTGGTGGTCCCCGCCGGCGGGCTGAAGGTGCGCTCGAACGACACCGACTACCGGTTCCGGCCGCACTCGGCGTTCGCGCACCTGACCGGGCTGGGCACCGACGAGGAGCCGGACGCGGTGCTGGTGCTGCATCCGGCCGACGGCGGCGGCCATGAGGCGGTGCTGTACTTCCGGCCCCTGGCCGGGCGGGACACCGAGGAGTTCTACGCCGACGCCCGGTACGGGGAGTTCTGGGTGGGCGCCCGCCCCAGCCTGGAGGAGATCGAGACCCGCACCGGGCTGCGCTGCGCGCACATCGACTCCCTGACCGACGAGCTCGCCAAGGACGCTCCCCAGGTACCCCTACGGGTGGTGCGGGAGGCGGACCAGGCGATCACCGCCGTCGTGGACGAGCTGCGCGAGGGCGCCCACGAGGAGCAGGACGCGGCGCTGGCCGAGGCGCTCTCGGAGCTGCGGCTGGTCAAGGACGACTGGGAGGTGGCACAGCTGCGCGAGGCGGTGGCGGCCACCGTCGCCGGGTTCGCCGACGTGGTGCGCGAGCTGGACCGGGCCACCGGCCACCCCCGCGGGGAGCGGGTGATCGAGGGGGCGTTCGGCGCCCGCGCCCGCGAGGAGGGCAACGGCATCGGCTACGACACGATCGCCGCCGCCGGGGACCACGCCACCACGCTGCACTGGATCCGTAACGACGGGCAGGTGCGCCGCGGCGAGCTGGTGCTGCTGGACGCCGGGGTGGAGGTGGACTCGCTGTACACCGCGGACGTGACCCGCACCCTGCCGGTGGACGGCACGTTCACCGAGACCCAGCACCGGGTGTACACCGCCGTGCTGGACGCCGCCGACGCCGCGTTCGCCTTCGCCCGCCCGGGCGTCAAGTTCCGGGAGGTGCACACCACCGCGCTGCAGGTGCTCGCCGAGCGCCTGCAGGAGTGGGGGTTGCTGCCGGTGAGCGTGGCGGAGGCGATCTCCCCCGAGGGGCAGCAGCACCGCCGATGGATGCCGCACGGCACCAGCCACCACCTCGGTCTGGACGTGCACGACTGTGCCCAGGCCCGCCGGGAGATGTACCTGGATGCCGAGCTCGTGCCGGGGATGGTGTTCACCATCGAGCCGGGCCTGTACTTCAAGGCCGACGACCTGGCCGTTCCCGAGGAGTACCGGGGCATCGGGGTGCGCATCGAGGACGACGTGCTGGTCACCGAGACCGGGGTGGAGAACCTGTCGGCCGCACTCCCCCGCCGGCCGGAGGACGTGGAGGCGTGGATGGCCTCGCTCCGGTGACCCGGGCCGAGTCACCGGTCGCCGGGCCCGCGGTCGCCCCGGGCACCGACCGGCGCACCCGGCTGCTGGTGGCCGGCGCCGTCGGGGCCGTCGTCACCGCCCTGTACACCGTCTTCTCGCTGCGGCAGTGGGACCGGTTCGAGGTGCCGTCCTGGGACCTGGGCATCTTCACCCAGGTGCTGCGCCGCTACGCCGAGCTGTCCGCCCCGGTGGTGACGATCAAGGGTGAGGGTTTCCTGATCCTCGGCGACCACTTCCACCCGCTGCTGGCGCTGCTGGCACCCGTCTACCGGCTGTTCCCCTCCGGGCTGACGCTGCTGGTGGTCCAGGACGTGCTGGTGGGCCTCAGCGTGGTGATCGTGACCGCGTGCGCCGCCCGGCACCTGGGCACCGGGGCGGGGGCGGGCATCGGGCTGGCGTACGGGCTGTCCTGGGGGCTGCAGTCGGCGGTGGCCGCCCAGTTCCACGAGATCGCCCTCGCGGTGCCACTGCTGGCCGCGTGCTGTGCCGCCCTGGTGCGCCGGGACCACCGGGCGGCGGCGCTGTGGGTGGCGCCCACGGTGCTGGTCAAGGAGACGATGGGGCTGACCGTCGCGGCCGTCGGGGTGGTGCTGGTCGTCCGCGGCAGCCGGCGGCTCGGGGCCGGGCTGGTGGCCGGCGGGCTGGCCGCGTTCTGGCTGACCACGAACGTGGTGCTCCCGGCGCTGAATCCCGACGGGGTGTGGGACTACGCCGACGACTCCATCGTCTCGGTGCTGCTCAGCGACCCGGGCGCCGCGGTGAACGTGCTGCTCACCGGTGCCGGGGCGAAGGCGCTGCTGGTGCTGGCGGTGTTCGCCGTCACCGCGTTTCTGGCGCTGCGCAGCCCGATCGCGCTGATCACGCTGCCCACGTTCGCCTGGCGGCTGACCTCCGACGTGCCCTACCACTGGTCCCTGCAGTGGCACTACTCCGCGGTGCTGATGCCGGTGGTGTTCCTGGCCGCCGTGGACGGGCTGCGGGCCCTGCCCGCGCTCGGCGCGCGGGTGCGGTGGGTGGCGGCCGGGCTGGTGGCGGTCAGTCTCGTGGTCAGCACGCACTTCCCGCTGGCCGCCCTGACCGAGGCGCGCACCTATGGTCCGTCCGTGCACGACGGCGGAGCGCACCGGGCGTTGGCGGCCGTCCCCGATGGTGCCGTGGTCGCCACGGACATCACCCTGATGGCCTACCTCGCACCGCGGGCGCAGGTGTACTGGGTGGGCAACGAGGGCAACCCGGTGCCGGACTACGTGGTGGTGAACCGGCGCTCCGGCGTCTACGGCGGGGACCCGCCCGAGGACGTGGTCGACTACGCGGAGGCGAAGTTCCCTGGGGCCCGCTTCGTGCAGGTGCTCGACGAGGAGGGGTTCGCCGTGGCCGAGCGGGTGGGCTGAGCGGGCCGGCCGAGTGGGTCGGGTGAGCGGCCCGGCCGAGCGGGTGGGCTCAGCGAGCCGGCTCAGCGGCCGAAGCCGCCGCCGAAGCCCTCCGGCTGGTTCGGTCCACCGCCGGGCAGCTCGGTGAGCAGCCGGCGGGCCTCGTCGGCCTTCTCGGTCAGGCAGAGCACGGAGAACGCGCCGGCCACCACCTGGGAGGTGGAGGTGAAGTCCCGCTTGCCGCCGCTGAGGGCGTAGGCGATCACGGCGAACAGCATGCCGGCGCCCGCACCGACGAGCAGCGCGGGCAGCAGCGCCTCGAGCAGCGTGCCGCCCATCAGGAACAGCAGCAGGCCGATGAAGAAGCCGAAGTAGGCACCGGAGCCGGCGCCACGCAGGGCCACGCTCTGGTAGGTCCGCCGACCGGTGATCCGCTCGACCATCTTCAGCTCGGTGCCCACGATGGTGACCGCGTTCACCTCGAACTCCTTGTCCGCGAGGAAGTCCACCGCGCGCTGTGCCTCCAGGTAGGTGGCGTAGGAGGCGATCTCGTCGCCACGGGGCTGGAGGCCCGCGCGCGGGTCGGTGGGGCGCATCGCTGACATGTGCCCATTGTCCCCTACCGCTCCGGTGGTGTCACCCGGCCGGGCCGTGTGGTGCCCAGGTGCGCGGCAGGGGTGCTGACATAGGCTGACCGGGTGAACTCTGCGACCGGTCGGATCTACGTGGCCCGGCTCGCCGGCACCGGGGTCTTCGACCCGTTGGGTGACCAGGTGGGCCGGGTGCACGACGTGGTGGTGCTGCTCCGGGTGCGCCAGGCTCCGCGGGCGGTGGGTCTGGTGGTGGAGGTGCCGGGTCGGCGCCGCGTGTTCCTGCCGCTCTCCCGGGTGACCTCGATCGACTCAGGTGCGGTGATCACCACCGGGCTGATGAACATCCGACGGTTCTCCCAGCGGGCCGCGGAGACGCTGGTGCTCGGTGAGCTGCTGGACCGGGAGATCCGGCTGCGGGCGGACTCGAGCACCGTCACCATCCAGGACGTCGCCCTGGAGCAGCAGCGCAACCGGGACTGGCTGGTGACCAAGCTGTACGTGCGCCGCACCGGGCCGCGCACCGGTCTGCTCCGCCGGGGCGAGCACCTGACCATCGAGGTGGACGAGGCCCTGGGCCTGGCCCCGACCACTGCGCAGCAGGGCGCCACCGCCCTGCTGGCGACGATGACCGACCTGAAGCCGGCCGACCTGGCCGACGTGCTGCACGACCTGCCCGCCCAGCGCCGGGTGGAGGTGGCCGCGGCGCTGCGGGACGAACGGCTGGCGGATGTGCTCGAGGAGCTCGGGGAGGAGGACCGGGTGATGATCGTCTCCGCGCTGAGCACCGAGCGGGCCGCGCAGGTGCTGGACGTGATGCAGCCCGACGACGCCGCCGACCTGGTCTCCGAGCTCTCCACCCAGCAGGCCTCCGAGCTGCTCGCGCTGATGGAGCCGGAGGAGGCCGAGGACGTGCGCCGGTTGCTCGTCTACGACGAGCACACCGCCGGTGGGCTGATGACCACCGAACCGATCATCCTGCCACCGGAGGCCACGGTGGCCACCGCGCTGGCGCACGCCCGGCGCAAGGACGTCACCCCGGCGCTGTCCGCGATGGTGTTCGTGGTCCGCCCGCCGCTGGAGACCCCGACCGGGCGGCTGCTCGGCGTGGTGCACCTGCAGCGGATGCTGCGCGAACCGCCGCACGAGGCGATCGGCACCCTGCTGGACCAGGACGTGGACCCGGTGGACCCGCACGACGTGATCGGCAAGCTCACCCGGCTGCTGGCCACCTACAACCTCACCGCGCTGCCCGTGGTCGACGAGGAGCGCCGGCTGCTCGGGGCGGTGAGCGTGGACGACGTGCTCGACCACCTGCTGCCCGAGGACTGGCGGGAGGCCGACGACGAGGTGACCGACCAGGCGATGGGAGCACAGCGTGTCTGACCGGCTCGACACCCCCCTGCGCAGCCGCCGCCGATGGCTGCCCCGCCGGACGCGGAAGAAGGATGCGTTCGGGAAGGTCGCCGAGGCGATCGCCCGGTTCCTCGGCACCCCCAGGTTCCTGCTCTACATGACCGTGTTCTGCGCCGTCTGGCTGGGCTGGAACACGCTCGCGCCCGAGGAGGTGCAGTTCGACCCGAGGGCGCTGAACTTCACCCTGCTCACCCTGATGCTCTCCCTGCAGGCCTCCTACTCGGCCCCGCTGATCCTGCTCGCCCAGGACCGGCAGACCGACCGGGACCGGGTCGCCGCCGAGCAGGACCGGCAACGCTCCGAGCGCAACCTGGCCGACACCGAGTACCTGGCCCGGGAGGTGGCGGCGCTGCGGCTGGCGATCTCCGACGTGGCCACCCGCGACTTCGTCCGCAGCGAGCTACGGTCCCTGCTGGAGGAGCTCCAGGCCGACCGGGAGGAGGATCCCGCCACCGCCACCGGCAAGGCGTAGGTGGCCGATCCCACAAGCACGCCCTCTCCCGGGCCCGAGCACTCGGCTTAGACTCGGAGCATGGCTGAGTTGATCGATCGCGTGCACAGCGCCCTGACCACGGTGCTCGACCCGGAGATCAGGCGGCCGATCACCGACCTGGACATGGTCCGCGGGGTGGAGGCCACCGACACCGTCGACGGCGCCGAGGTGACCGTGACGGTGGCGCTGACCACCGCCGGCTGCCCGCTGAAGGACACCATCACCCGGGACGTGACCAAGGCCGTCGAGGGCCTCGAGGGGGTCGCCCGGGCGACGGTGGCGATGACCGTGATGACCGACGACGAGCGCACCGCGCTGCGCACCAAGCTGCGCGGCGGCATCGCTGAACCGGTGATCCCGTTCTCCCAGCCGGACAACCTCACCCGGGTGTTCGCCGTCGCGTCCGGCAAGGGCGGGGTGGGCAAGTCCAGCGTGACCGCGAACCTGGCCGCGGCGATGGCCGCCGACGGACTGAAGGTGGGCGTGGTGGACGCCGACGTCTACGGCTTCTCCCTGCCCCGGATGCTCGGTGTGGAGCTGCCGCCGACCAAGGTGGACGACATGATCCTGCCGCCGGTGGCCGGGGACGTGAAGGTCATCTCCATCGGCATGTTCACCGACCCGGGCCGGGCCGTGGTCTGGCGCGGCCCGATGCTGCACCGGGCGCTGCAGCAGTTCCTCGCCGACGTGTTCTGGGGCGACCTGGACGTGCTGCTGCTGGACCTGCCGCCGGGCACCGGGGACATCGCGATCTCGGTGGCGCAGATGCTGCCGAACGCCGAGCTGCTGGTGATCACCACCCCGCAGCTGGCCGCGGCCGAGGTCGCCGAGCGGGCCGGGTCGATGGCCAAGGCCACCAACCAGAAGGTGGCCGGGGTGATCGAGAACATGTCCTGGCTGACCCAGCCGGACGGATCCCGGCTGGAGCTGTTCGGCTCCGGCGGCGGGCAGCGGGTGGCGGACAAGCTCACCGAGGCGCTCGGCACCCCGGTGCCGCTGCTCGGGCAGGTGCCGCTGGAGGTGGCGCTGCGGGAAGGGTCGGACGCCGGCACCCCGCTGGTGGCCACCGCCGACGAGACCTCCGAGGCCGCTCGGGTGCTCCGTTCGGTCGCCGGCCGGCTCGGGCACCAGTCCCGCGGGCTGGCGGGCAAGAAGCTGGCGATCTCCCCGGTCGGCTGAGCGCAGCGGGCACCACCGGCCCACCCCGCGCCTGCTCGAGCGGCACCTGCACAGGTGTCTGAGTACCGAATGGCAGGTGGAGTACCGACCGTTCGGTACTCCACCTGCAATTCGGTACTCAGGCGATCGGCGGCTCGGCGGCTCGGCGGCTCGGCGGCGGAGCGCCTGCTGCAGCCTCAGGTGGCCTCGTCGTCGAACGGGGCTCCGTGCGCGAGCGGGTCCTCACCGGTGCCGGTACCGGCCGCGCCGTCACCGCTGGCTCCGGTCACCGCCCCGGCGGCAGCCCCGGCCACGGCAGCACCGGCGGCGGCCCCACCCGCGCCGCCCGCCGCGGCACCGGTCGCCGCGCTCGAGGACCCCGAGCCGGAGGCCACCGTGGTGCTGCCGGTCCGCGCCGTGGACCCGGCGGACTTGCTGGTCGGCGACAGGTCCTCCAGCAGCGCCTCCCGGACGATCCGGCGCGGGTCGTACTGCCGCGGGTCCAGCTTGGAGAAGTCCAGGTCCGCGGCCTCCGGGCCGAGCTCCTCCTTGATCGACTGGGTGGCGCCACGCGCCATGTCCCGCAGGGTGCGCACCAGCCGGGCGAGCTGTTCGGCATACTCGGGCAGCCGCTGCGGGCCGACGACGATGGCGATCAGCACCAGGATGAGGATGATCTCGGCGCCGTTCACAGGGCCCAGCCTAATCCGGACCGAGCGATGCCCAGGACCGTCACCGGCTCTCCGACTCCCCGAGCGTCACCTGCAGGTCGGTGTCGGTACCACCGTCCCGGACGGTCAGGGTGACCACGTCCCCCGGTGAGTGCGCGCGGATGCGCACGATCAGCTCGTCCGGGCTGGTCACCGGGTCACCGTCGATGGCCACGATCACGTCCCCGGCCTGCAGACCGGCGGCGTCGGCCGGCCCGCCCGGGGTGATCGGCGGGATGTCGGTGGCGTCCTCGGCGGCGACCACCTGCACCCCCTCACCGGTGTAGGTGGTGTCCAGCAGCGCGCCGATCACCGGATAGGTCGCCCGACCGGTCTCGATCAGCTGCTCGGTGGTGCGGCGCACCTGGCTGCTCGGGATGGCGAACCCCAGGCCCACGCTGCCGGCCTGACCGGCAGTGGCCGTGGTGGCGATCGCGGAGTTCACCCCGATCACCTCCCCGGCGGCGTTCACCAGCGGACCGCCGGAGTTGCCCGGGTTGATCGCCGCATCGGTCTGGATGGCGTTGATGAACGTGCTGCCCGCCTCGTCCGGGATGCTCACCGGCCGGTTCAGGGCGCTGACGATCCCAGAGGTGACCGTGCCCTCCAGCCCCAGCGGTGCGCCGATGGCGACCACCGGCTCCCCCACCACCAGGGCGTCGGAGTCGCCGAGCACCAGCGGGCGCAGCCCATCGGCGTCCACCCGCAGCACGGCCAGGTCGTAGTCCACGCTCGCCCCGACGACCTCCGCCTCGGACTCGCTGCCGTCGGCGAACACCACGGTGATCCGTCCACCACCGTCGCGGGCGGCGGCGATCACGTGCTGGTTGGTGACGACGTAGCCGTCCTCGCGGAGCACGAACCCGCTGCCGCTGCCGCTCTGCTGCCCGGCGGCGACCTCGATGTAGACGGTGCTCGGCAGCACGTCGGCAGCGATCGCGGCCACCGACTCCTCGCCCAGGTCGCCACCGGCCGAGCCCCCCGTACCGGGGGTCACCCGGGAGGGCGGCAGCTCGGGGGCGGCACCGTCGTCGCCGAGCAGCGGCGGGGCCACCAGCAGCCCGAGGAGCAGCCCGGCCAGCAGGCACACCGCCATCAGCGGCACGGCCACAGCGGTGAGCATCCGGCGCGGTTCGCGGCGCGGCGGGGCTGCCTGCCCGGCCGGCTCGCCCCGGTGCGGTGTGCTGCCCCAGGGAGCTCCGCCGTCGGGCGACGGCGCAGCCTCCTGGGCAGGTGCGCTCCCCTGGGGCTGGTGGGCCAGCTGGGGCGAGTGCGCCGGCTGGGGTGGGTGGGCCGGCTGGTAGGGCGGGGCGAACGGGCCCTGGCCCGGGTCGGTCGGGGTGGTCATCTCGGCTCCCGGTCGCTCAGCCGCCGCCGAGCAGCACGTCCAGGCCCTGGGCGAACCGGTCCACCACACCGTCCTCCGTGCCGAGCGGCATCTGGGCGATCAGCTCGTGCGCGGCGGTCGGGTCCGGCCCGGAGGAGACCGCCACCACCGAGGTGCCGCACTGGGCCACCCACCAGTGGTCGGCCACCAGGTAGACCTCGTGCCCGCCGACCAGCACCGGCTCCAGCGGCGCGGTCGTCGACTCGTCCAGCACCCCGTGGGCCTCCATCACCTGCACGCTACCGGCGGCGCCGGCGAGGTCCAGCTGCAGGATCGGCCCGCCCGGGTCCTCCCGCACCAGCACGTCCCGCACCGACATCCCCGCGGGCAGGTCCGCCGGTGCGGTCCAGCCGCTGCTGCTCATCCAGTCCAGCACGGTGGCCGAGAGCTGCTCTCCGCCGGTGGCTGCCGGGGTGAGGACCGCGCTGGAGGTGACCGCGCTGTCCGCGGAGCCACCGAGGGCGACCAGCGGGGTCAGGTCGTCCACCTCGCGCTGCTGACCGCCGAGCACGAACAGCGCGACGGCGAACACGCCCATCGAGGCCACGGCACCCGACAGCACCCTCAACCGGGTGCTGCGCAGCGGGCTGGGCGCAGTGGCGTCCTCCGGCAGGTACCCGGCCGACAGCGGTCCGGAGGTCTGTCCCGGCAGGTTCAGCGCGAGCAGCCGCTGGGTGAGGTCGTCGCTGGCGCGGACCTCGCCGGTGGCCCGGGCGGCGGCCTCGCGCAGCGCCCGCTCGGCCTGCACCTGGGCGCGGCAGCCGGCGCAGTGCACCAGGTGCGCACGCGCGCGCTCCGCCTTGGCCGGCTCCAGGTGGCCGTCCACGAGGGAGGAGACGAGCGGTCCGAGATGGCTCACCCGGCGACCTCCGCGGTCTCGGCGTGCCCGGTGTGCTCGGCGTGCCCGGTGTGCCCGGCGCGCCCCGTGGGCCCGGGGGTCTCAGCAGTGCTCCGGCGTCCCTCGATCACCCGCGGCGACCGGTGCGCCAGCGTGGTGCGCAGCTGGGCCCGGCCCCGGTGGATCCGCGAGCGCACCGTACCCATCGAGATGCCGAGCACCTCGGCGATCTCCTCGTAGGACAGCCCCTCGATGTCGCAGAGCACCACGGCGGCACGGTACTGCGGCTTCAGCGAGTCCAACGCCTGCTGGATGTCCAGGTCGAGGTTGTCGTGCTCGTAGCGCCGCTCCGGGGAGCTGGCATCGGTGGTGGCGGCGATCCGCTCCACGGCCGGACCGAGCGCGTCGAACCGGATCCGCTTCTTGCGCCGCTGCCCGTCGAGGAACAGGTTCGTGGTGATCCGGTGCAGCCAGCCGGCGAAGGTGCCCGGTGAGTAGGAGTCCAGGGACCGGAACACCCGCACGAACACCTCCTGGGTGAGATCCTCGGCGTCCGCCCGGTTGCCGGTGAGGCGGTAGGCCAGCCGGTACACGCGGTCGGTGTTCTCCCGGACGATCTGCTCCCAGCTGGGCGGCTGCCAGTCCTCGGGCGCGCCCGGTTCCCCGGCCGAGCGCTGCTCGGCGGGCGGGTCCTCGGGCGGGGGGAGCACGGCGGGGGTAGTCATCAGGTCTCCATGGTAGGCGCCGCACCTGGGAGGTTGCTGGGAGACGTGGGCGCTCTCCTCCCCCGGCGGGACGGCCTGGGCGCTAGCATCGGAGCAGTCCGCCGTCTGCGAGCCGACCTGGAGGCCCACCATCGCTGCCGACAAGGCCCTGAGCTGGGCCTACACCGAAGAGTTCCTCACCGAGCCGGAGGCAGCGCGCGCCGCCCGGGACCGTGCCGAGGAGTTCGGCATCGATGCGGTCTCGGTCGGGGTGGGTGCCACCCTGCGGATGCTCGCCGCCGCGAACAACGCCCGGGCGGTGGCCGAGGTGGGCACCGGGACCGGTGTCTCCGCGCTCTGGCTGCTGGAGGGGATGGCCGACGACGGTGTGCTCACCACGATCGACGTGGAGGTGGAGCACCAGCGGGCCGCGAAGGAGGCGTTCGCGGCCGCCGGCATCCGCTCCACCCGGACCCGCACGATCTCCGGGCGGGCGCTGGACGTGCTGCCACGGCTCGCCGACTCCGCCTACGACCTGGTGTTCCTGGACGCCGAACCGAGTGAGACCAGCGACTACGCCGAGCAGGCGGTGCGGATGCTGCGCCGCGGCGGTGTGCTGGTGGTGGCCGAGGCGCTCTGGCACGACCGGGTGGCCGACCCGGCCCGACGGGACGAGCTGACCGTGGCGATGCGCGAGCTGGGCCGCACGGTGCGGGAGGACGAGTCCCTGGTGCCCACGTTGCTGCCGGTGGGCGGCGGGCTGCTGGTGGCCGTCACCCGCTGACCTCGATGTCTGCCGCCGACGTCGCCCTGGCAGTGCTGTACGTGCTGCACGTAGTGCTGGTGGCGGTGGTGGCGGTGTCCGTCTCCGTGGGTCGCAAGCCCACCGCAGCGCTGGCGTGGCTGCTGGTGATCATCTTCGTGCCGCTGCTGGGGGTGGTGGCCTACCTGCTCATCGGCACCGCCCGGCTACCGGCGGACCGGCGGGCCAAGCAGCAGTTCGTCACCGACCGGCTGCTCGCCCGGGAGGATCTGGACGCCGTGCCGGACCGGCCGGGCTGGCCCCGCTGGCTGCCCACCCTGGTGCGGATGAACCGCGCGATGGGGGCGCTGCCGATGGTGCCCGGCAACACCGCCGAGCTGATCACCGCCTACGAGGAGATGATCGCCCGGATGGCCGCGGACGTGGACCGCGCCCGCAACTACGTGCACGTGGAGTTCTTCATCCTGGTGCTCGACCCCACCACCGCACCGTTCTTCGACGCCCTCGCCCGGGCACGGGAGCGCGGGGTGAGGGTGCGGGTGCTCACCGACCACCTGTCCCAGCTCACCTATCCCTACCGGCGAAAGACCACCGATGCGCTGGCGGCGATGGGTGCCGAGCTGCGCTCCATGCTGCCGATCAGCCCACTGCGCTCTGGCCGCCGGCTGGACCTGCGCAACCACCGCAAGCTGGTGGTGGTGGACGGGCGGATCGGGCACACCGGCTCGATGAACCTGATCGCCGACCACTACCACAAGCGCAAGGCGCTGCGCCGCGGGCTGCACTGGCACGAGCTGATGATGCGGGTGGAGGGCCCGGTGGTGCGCGAGCTGGACGCGGTGTTCGTCACCGACTGGTACAGCGAGACCGACGAGCTGCTCAGCCTGGCGCCACCGGCGGTGCCGGCCCGCAGCGACGGGCTGCTGGACGCCCAGGTGCTGCCCAGCGGGCCCAGCTTCGAGAACGACAACAACCTCAAGCTGTTCACCGCGGCGATCCACAACGCCCGCCGTCGGGTGAGCGTGACCAGCCCGTACTACGTGCCGGACGAGACGGTGCAGAAGGCCCTGGTCACCGCTGCCTCGCGGGGGCTGGACGTGGAGCTGTTCGTGGCCGAGACCAGCGACCAGTTCATGGTCTACCACGCGCAGCGCTCCTACTACGAGGAGCTGCTGCGCGCCGGGGTGAAGATCTACCTGTACCGGGCGCCCACCGTGCTGCACGCCAAGCACCTGAGCCTGGACGAGGACGTGGCGATCATCGGCACCAGCAACATGGACGTGCGCTCGTTGAGCCTGCACATGGAGCTGATGGTGCTGGTGGCGGGCCGTTCCCTGGTGGACGAGCTGCGCCGGGTCGAGGACGACTACCGGGCGGCCAGCCGGCTGCTCGGCCTGCAGGAGTGGCTGGACCGGCCCCGCCGGGAACAGTGGCTGGACAACCTGATGCGGCTGACCTCGTCCCTGATGTGAGGCGGGCCGACCCGCCTTCCGGATCAGCCGGCGACGGCGCTCAGTGCGCTGCTCAGCTCGCTCGCCTCCGTCGCGTTCAGCTCCACGACCAGACGTCCACCACCCTCGAGCGGCACGCGCATGATGATCCCACGGCCCTCCTTGGTGACCTCGAGGGGTCCGTCACCCGTCCTGGGCTTCATGGCGGCCATGGGCATGCTCCCTGATCTGTTCGGTTGAGACGCTCTGCTGGATCCATTCTATGCCAGAGCCGGCTGGCGGTTCCAAAGCGTGGTCGGTCCCGGCCACCAGCGCGTCGCCGGCGTCCGCTGCCAGGGCGCGCCGGGCCGCCGGCAGGTGAGCCCGGGTGCGGCCGGCCGAGACCAGCGCGGTGAGGACCACCACACCGGCCGCGACCGCCAGCAGCAGCCAGGTGACCCCGGTGACCCAGCCCACCGGTCTACTCCGGCCCGCCCGGGGCTGCCTCCGCGGCGGCCTCGGCAGCGGCGGCCATCTCCTCACGCCGCCGGCTCCGGTTGGCCTCGATGACCACCTGCACCGCCTCGGCCGGGTCGTCGGTCAGGTGCACCAGGTCCAGGTCGTGCTCGGAGATGGTCCCGCGGGCGGCGAGGGTGCCGCGCAGCCAGTCCAGCAGCCCGCCCCAGAACTCGGTGCCGAGCAGCACGATCGGGAACTCCTTGACCTTCCGCGTCTGCACCAGGGTGAGGGCCTCGAACAGCTCGTCCAGGGTGCCGTACCCGCCGGGCAGCACGATGAAGCCCTGCGCGTACTTGACGAACATCGTCTTCCGGGCGAAGAAGTACCGGAAGTTCACCCCCAGGTCCACGTACTCGTTCATGCCCTGCTCGAACGGCAGCTCGATGCCCAGGCCCACCGAGACCCCGCCGCCCTCGGTGGCGCCCTTGTTCGCCGCCTCCATGATCCCCGGCCCGCCACCGGTGATCACCGCATGGTCGCGGGCCACGATGTGCCGGGCCACCTGCACGGCCTGCTCGTACTCCGGCTCACCGGCCCGGATCCGGGCCGAGCCGAACACGCTGATCGCCCGGCCGAGCTCGGCCAGGGCCCCGAACCCCTCGACGAACTCGGACTGGATGCGCAGCACCCGCCACGGGTCGGAGTGCAGCCAGTCGGCCTCCTGGCCGGGCTCGAGGAGCCGCTCGTCGGTGGTCTTGTCCGGGATCAGCTTGCCGCGCAGACGCACCGGTCCGCGCAAGTAGTCGGTGCGCCGGGCCGGCGGACTGCCGTTCTCGTCAGCGGTCATCGGGTTCCCCTTCCTGGGTGGGTGCCTGTGCTGGTGCTCCGGCGAGCCAGGCGCGCAGCGCGCTGGTGCAGGAGCGGATCTGGGCGGTGGGGACCCGTTCGTCGCCGGCATGGGCGAGCGAGGGGTCACCGGGACCGAAGTTCACCGCCGGGATGCCGAGCTCGGCGAACCGGGCCACGTCCGTCCAGCCGTACTTGGGTCCGGGGCGGCCGCCGGTGCGGGCGGTGACCGCGGCGGCGAACTCGGCGGCGAGCACATCGTCCAGGCCCGGTCGGGCGCCGGCGGCGGAGTCGACCAGGCTCACCTCGAACCCGTCGAAGACCTCCTGCACGTGCGCCAGCGCCTGAGCCACGGTGCGGGACGGAGCGAACCGGTAGTTCACCGTGACCACGCACTCGTCCGGGATCATGTTGGTGGCGATGCCGCCGGTGATGCCGACGGCGTTCAGCCCCTCGCGGTAGACCAGCCCGTCCACCTCCACCTCGGCCGGGGTGTAGCCGGCCAGCCGGGCGAGCACCTCGGCGGCGGCGTGGATGGCGTTCTCGCCCCGCCAGGCGCGGGCGGAGTGGGCGGTGGTGCCGTGGCTGCGCACCTCGACGCGCAGGGTGCCGTTGCAGCCGCCCTCGATGCCGCCGGCAGTGGGTTCACCGAGCACGGCGAAGTCGGCGGCGAGCCAGTCCGGGCGGGTGCGGGCCACCCGGCCGAGGCCGTTCTTGTCCGCCTCGACCTCCTCGTTGTCGTAGTACACCCAGGTGACGTCCACGGCCGGGTCGGGCAGCGTGAGGGCGGTGTGCAGCGCCATCGCCACCCCGCCCTTCATGTCCACGGTGCCGCGGCCCCAGAGCACCTCGGCCCCCTCCTCGGTGAGCAGCCGGGTGGGCAGGTTGTCGCGCACCGGCACGGTGTCCAGGTGACCGGCGACCACCACCCGGCGTTCCCGGCCCAGGTCGGTGCGTGCCAGCACGGTGTCCCCGTCCCGCTCCACGTGCAGGTGCCCGGCGCTGCGCAGCAGGGTCTCCACCGCGTCGGCCAGCACCCGCTCGTCGCCGCTGACGCTGGGCACGTCGCACAGCGCCCGGGTGAGGACCACGACGTCCACCTCACGCGGGTCGGGCAGCGTGGCAGGGGTGAGCATCCCTTGAGGGTAACGGCCACGGGGGCCCGTCGAGGTCACCGGTCGGCCAACGCCACCCAGCCGCCGCTGGTCCCGGCCATCGGCACCTCACCCCAGAACGTGACCTCGGCCGGCTCGGTGCACTCCCCGAGCAGGTGCTCGGTGATCGCCATCGTGCTCGCCGCCACCAGCTGCACCCGGCACACCGTACGCCCGAACGGCTGCGGCACCAGGTCGGTGTACAGCAGCGCGCCGTCCTCGCCGCCGGCGAAGGCGGCCGGGCGCGCACCACCACCGAGCTCGGCCGGGAGCGCCTGCACGGTCCCGGTGGCCAGGTCCAGCACGGCGAAGTAGCCGGTCTCGGTGACGGCGGTGGTCACCGCGTAGCGGGAGCCGACCATGATGTCGTCGGTGCTGCCGGGCACGGCCCGGACCGGGAAGTCGGTGCGCTCCCCGGTCCGCAGGTCGAGCACGGCGGTGGCGTCGTCGAGGAGCACCCGGTCCCCTGCGGTCATCACCGCACCGCTGGGGACCACGTCCAGCCCGTTCACTTCCGGCTCGTCGGCCGCCACCTCCGCTGCCCACAGCGGTCCGCCGTCCTGGTCGTAGGCCTGCAGGTGCCGCACCCCCGAGTCGGTGTGCACCACCACGACCTGCGTGCCCAGCACGACCACACCGTCCTCGGCGGCGGCCGGAACCTCCGCCACCCGCTCCCCGGTGCCCGGGTCGACCAGCACGGCCCCCGGTCCCGTGCCGCCTGGACCGACCGGGCGGAGCGCGAGCAGCGGCAGGTCACCGACCTGCGGCAGGTGGCCGCCCCAGCCGCTGGCCGCAGAGTCGGTGGCGACCATCGGCAGGCCGGCGGTGGGCGCCACCTCCGTGGCCGTCCAGACCACCTCCCCGGTGCCGGCGTCCAGGCCCCGCAAGGTCGCCGGCTCCAGCCGGTCCATCGTCTGCTCCGGGGTGGCCACGACCAGCACCCCGTCGTGGTGGCCGAGCACCCTGCCGGTGACCTCCGAGGTCCACCGCTGCTCCCCGGTGGCCAGATCCAGCGCACCCAGCGCGGGCCAGTCGGACACCAGGTTCCGCGGGTGCAGGTCACCGATGAGCACCAGGTCGCCGACCACCAGCGGCAGCGGGTACGGGCTGTCGCTGGGCGTGGGGGCGTCCTCGCTGAGCGTCCACAGCCGCTGCCCGTCCGAGCGCGACCAGGCCGTCAGGGTGCTCACCTGCTCACCCCACTCCAGGGTGACCAGCACGTCCTCGGCCACGTTCACCCGGGGATCGTCCGCCTCGATCCGGCCGTCGGGGCCCGGCCCAGGGCGGAGCAGCACGGGCACGGCCACCAGCCCCGCCACCAGCACCACCGCCACCAGGTGCACCCATGGGCGCCAACCCAGCCACGCGACCAGCCGCACCACGGCGAGACCGATGAGCACCGCGCCCACGGACCAGGGCAGGACCCCCTGCAGCCAGCCGAGCACCAGTCCGGCCACGCCGAGCACGGCGAGCACCGGCACCGACCAGGGCGGGCTCGCCGTCCCGCGGCCCGGGTCAGCCACGGGCATCGTGCAGCAGCCGGGAGGCCTCGGCGATCGACCCGGACAGCGAGGGGTAGACGGTGAACGCGTTCGACACCTGGTCCACGGTGAGCCGGTTGCTGATCGCCAGGGTGATCGGGAAGATCAGCTCGCTGGCCCGCGGGGCCACGACCACCCCGCCGAGCACCACCCCGGAGGCCCGGTGGGCGAACAGCTTGATGAACCCCTCGCGGATGCCGAGCATCTTCGCGCGTGGGTTGCGGGCCAGCGGCAGGGTGACCACCTCGCCGCGCACCTCCCCGGAGGTGATCTGGTTCTCCGAGATGCCCACGGTGGCGATCTCCGGGGCGGTGAACACGTTCGCCGACACCTGGCTCAGGTCCAGCGGGGAGACCGCATCACCGAGGGCGTGCCACATCGCGATCCGGCCCTGCATCGCGGCCACCGAGGCGAGGGCGAGCACGCCGGTGCAGTCCCCGGCGGCGTACACCCCGCGCACGGTGGTGCGGGAGACCCGGTCCACCTGGATGTGGCCGGACTCGGTGGTGGCCACCCCGGCCTCGGCCAGGCCGAGCTCCTCGGTGTTGGGCACCCCGCCGACGGCGATCAGGCAGTGCGAGCCGGTGACCACGCGCCCGTCGGTGAGCTCGACCTCCACGCCGGTCCCGGTGCGCCGGGCGGCGGCCGCGCGGGAGCGGGAGAGCACCTGCATGCCGCGGCGCTTGAACACCGCCTCGATCAGGTCGGCGGCGTCGGAGTCCTCCCCGGGCAGCACCCGGTCCCGGCTGGAGACGAGCACCACCTCGGCGCCCAGGCCGCGGTAGGCACCGGCGAACTCCGCCCCGGTCACCCCCGAGCCCACCACGATCAGCCGCTCCGGGATCTCGGTGAGCCCGTACAGCTGGGTCCAGGTGAGGATGCGTTCGGAGTCCGGCTGGGCGGTGGGGATCACCCGCGGGCGGGCACCGGTGGCCAGCAGCACCACGTCCGCCGGCAGGCTCAGCCGCCGGCCGTCGGTGGCCTCGACCACCACCTCGGCGGGGCCGGACAGGCGGCCGGTGCCGTCGATGACCTGCACGCCCTCCCGCTCCAGCTTGGCGTGGATGTCCCGGCTCTGCGCCCGGGCCAGGCGCAGCACCCGGGCATCCACGGTGGCGAAGTCGGCCTCGAAGGAAGCATCGGACTCCCCGCGGGGGCGGATGCCCAGGTCCCCGGCGCTCTCGGTGAGCGTCATCCACTCCGCGGTGGCGATCAGCGTCTTGGACGGCACCACGTCGGTGAGCACGGCCGAACCACCCACCCCCTGGCGCTCCACCAGGGTGACGGCGGCGCCGAGCTGGGCGGCCACCAGGGCGGCCTCGTACCCGCCGGGCCCGCCGCCGATGATCACCACCCGGGAGCCGCCGCGGGTGCTGGAGGCACCCACGGAGGAGTGCTGGTCTGCGGTCACCGGGACAGAAGGCGTGGTGGTCACGGCTGCCATTGTGCCGGTCCCGGCCACACCGCAGCGAGTCCAGAGGTAGGTTCGCGGGTGTGAACACGTTGCTGGATGCCCCCGCCGACCCGTTCGACGCCGCCCGCGCGGCCGCTGCCACCATCGCCGAGCGCACCGGTGTGCCCCGGCACGACATCGCCCTGGTGCTGGGTTCGGGCTGGGGCGGCGCGGCGGACCTGCTCGGTGAGCAGGTGGCCGAGCTGCCCGCCGCGGACGTGCCCGGTTTCAGCGCCTCGGGTGTGCCCGGGCATGCCGGCACGCTCCGATCGATCCGGATCGAGGTCGACGGCGGAGCTCGCCATGCCCTCATCGTCGGCGCCCGGACGCACTACTACGAGGGCAAGGGCGTGCGCGCCGTCGCGCACGGTGTGCGCACCGCCGCGGCCGCCGGCGCCGGGGTGGTGGTGCTCACCAACGGCTGCGGTGGGCTGCGCACCGAGTGGCCGGCCGGCACCCCGGTGCTGATCAGCGACCACCTGAACCTCACCGGCGCCTCCCCGCTGGAGGGGGCCACGTTCGTGGACCTGACCGACCTGTACTCCCCCCGGCTGCGGGCACTGGCCCGCCAGGTGGACCCCAGCCTGGCCGAGGGGGTGTACACCCAGCTGCCCGGCCCGCACTACGAGACCCCGGCGGAGGTGCAGATGGTGGGGCGCCTCGGCGGGGACCTGGTGGGCATGTCCACCACGCTGGAGGCGATCGCCGCCCGGCACGCGGGGCTGGAAGTGCTGGGCATCTCCCTGGTGACGAACCTCGCTGCCGGGGTCTCCCCCGAACCGCTCTCCCACGCCGAGGTGATCGAGGCCGGGAAGGCAGCCGGGCCGAGGATCAGCGCGCTGCTGGCCGAGATCGTGCGCCGGGAGCTCTCATGAGTCCCGACCTGGCCGAACGGGTACGTGCCTGGATCGCCGACGACCCGGACCCGCGCACCGCGGCCGAGCTGACCGACCTGCTGCGGGCCGCCACCGGCACCGACGCCGAGGAGGCCGAGGAGGCCGGCACCGAGCTGGCCGACCGGTTCTGCGGCCCGCTGACGTTCGGCACCGCCGGGCTGCGCGGCCGTCTGGGTGGCGGGGAGCACCGGATGAACCGGGCGGTGGTGATCCGCGCGGCCGCCGGGCTGGTGGCCCACCTGGGTGACCTGCTCGGTCCCGAGAAGACGCCCGTGGTGGTGATCGGCTACGACGCCCGGCACGGGTCGGCCGAGTTCGCCGCGGACACTGCGGATGTGGTGGCCGGTGCCGGCGGCCGGGCGTGGCTGCTGCCCGGCCCGCTGCCCACCCCGGTGCTCGCCTATGCGCTGCGGGTGATGAACGCCGACGCCGGGGTGATGGTCACCGCCTCGCACAACCCGGCCCGCGACAACGGGTACAAGGTGTACTTGGGTGGTCGGGTGGTCACCGATGCCGGGCAGGGGGCGCAGATCATACCCCCGCACGATGAGCAGATCGCCGCCCGGATCGCCGCGGTGCCCTCGGTGGCCGCCGTGCCCCGCTCGGCCGCGGACGCCGACCGGACCGGCGGCACCCAGGCCGTGCTGGAGGCAGGGATCGTGGAGGGGTACCTGGCCCGCGCGGCCGGCCAGCCGTACCGGTCCGAGCCGCACCGGCGCCCCGAGGATCCGCCGATCCACCCCACCGAGCGCACCGACGTGCCCACGGCACCGACCCAGGACCTGCGGATCGTGCACACCGCGATGCACGGGGTGGGCAGCGCGGTGGCGCTGGCTGCGCTGCGCCGGGCCGGCTTCCCGGACACCCACCCGGTACCGGAGCAGGCCGACCCGGACCCGGACTTCCCCACGGTGGCGTTCCCGAACCCGGAGGAGGCCGGGGCCCTCGACCTGGCCCTGGACCTGGCCCGGCAGGTCTCGGCGGACCTGGTGATCGCCAACGACCCGGACGCGGACCGCTGCTCGGCGGCGATCCCGGACCCGGCCACCGAGGGTGGCTGGCGTCAGCTCACCGGGGACGAGGTGGGCGCCCTGCTCGGCGAGGACGCCGCCCGGCGCCTGACCGCACCGGTCAGCCCGTTCGAACCAGGTTCGCGCACTGGAGCACCGTTACAGGCTGGTTCCGATGCGCAAACGTGGTTCGAACGGAGTGAGGACAGTGCCCGGCGGGTGCTGGCCTGCTCGGTGGTCTCCTCCCGGCTGCTCGCGGCGATCGCCGCCGCGCACGGCCTGGAGCACCGCACCACGCTCACCGGGTTCAAGTGGATCAGCCGGGTGCCGCAGCTGGCGTTCGGCTACGAGGAGGCGCTCGGCTACTGCACCGACCCGGAGGAGGTGCGGGACAAGGACGGCATCTCCGCCGCGGTGGCACTGGCGCGCCTGGCCGCCCGGCTGAAGGCTACCGGCCGCTCGTTGCAGACCCTGCTGGACGAGCTCGCCGTCCGGCACGGGGTGCACGCCACCGCCCCGGTGACCCTGCGGGTGGCGGACCTGGCGGACATCCCCCGCCTGATGGACCGGCTACGCACGGCGCCGCCACAGACCCTGGCGGGCTCCGCCGTCGTGCAACGCCAGGACCTGAGCGAGGGCAGCGCGGACCTGCCGCCCACCGATGCGCTGGTGTGGACCACCGCGGCGGACGACCGGGTGATCGTGCGCCCCAGCGGCACCGAGCCGAAGCTGAAGTGCTACCTGGAGGTGATCGAGCCGGTCGCCGGCGCCACCGCCCTGGCAGCGAGCCGGGAGCGCGCGGCCGCGCGGCTGGACCGGCTGCGCACCGAGGTGGGTGCCGCGCTCGGACTGTGACTGGTTAGTGGTCACCGCCGGCAGGGCCCTCGGGCACCTCGCCCTCGGCACGGGTGCTGTGCTCGGGCAGCCCGGGGGCGGTGATCGCCGGCTCGAGCGGTTCGGTGAGCGTGACCCGCTGCAGCGGTAGGGCCTCCGGGTTGTGCTCCCGCAACCAGGTGGCCAGCCCCTCGCGCACGTCGCAGCGCAGGAACCAGTCGTCGTCGGTGTTCGCGGTGCTGACCTGGGCACGCACGGTGAGCCGGTCCCCGGTGGAGTCGGTGACCCGCACCGCGCGGGACCGTCCGTCCCACAGCCCGCTGGCGTCCACCAGGCGTTCGAACTCGGCCCGGAACCCGGCCATGTCCACCCGCCAGTCCAGGGTGAAGTAGATCAGCCCGATCACCGACTCCCCCGTGCGGCTCCAGTTGATGAACGGGGTGGTGGTGAAGTACGTGGACGGGAGCACCTTGTGCTGCTCGGTCCAGATGCTCACCACCACGTAGGAGAGGGTGATGTCCTCCACCGTGGCCCAGGTGCCGTCCACCTCCACGATGTCCCCGATCCGGATCGCGTCGGTGAACGCCAGCTGCAGCCCGGCGAACAGGTTCCCCAGCGAGGACTGGGCGGCGATACCGATGACCACCGACAGCAGCCCGGCCGAGGCGAGGATCGTCGTCCCGATCTGCTCCACCCCGGGGAAGGTGAGCAGCACCATCGCGGCGCCGATGACCACGAACACGGCGTTGACCACCCGGCGGATGAGCTGCATCTGGGTCTGCACCCGGCGGCGGGCGCGGTCGTCGTCGCGCATCCGGGTGACCAGCCGGCGTTGGGTGTGCGCCAGCCAGGCGAGCACGAGCCGGGCCACCAGCCAGACCGCGGAGATGATCACCACGATCAGCAGCACGTGCATGCCCACGTCCCGGTAGGTGCCCGGGGTGGCGGTCTGGGCGAACGCGATCCGCAGGGCGATGGCCAGCAGCAGCGCCGCGAGCGGGGCGCGCAGCTTCAGCCAGCCCTGCTGCACCGGCGGCATCCGTCTGCCCACCCTGGTCAGGGCCAGGTTGGCGATCAGCAGCACGAGCAGTGCGCCCGCTGCTGCGGACACGGCGGCAATGATCCATCTGAGCACGGGCCAGATCTCCATGTCCTCCACTGTCACATACGCTCCTACACTTCCGCTCATGGGCTTCGACACCAGCCAGGTCAGCGCGACCGCCGTCCGGGAGGCGGCCCAGCGTATCCAGCATGCGGTCACCCGCACCCCGTTGCAGCCCTGGGACAGGGCGAGCGCGGCGACCGGGGCGCGGGTGCTGATCAAACGGGAGGACCTGCAGCCGGTGCGTTCCTACAAGGTGCGCGGGGCGTTCAATCTGATGCTGCGCCTGGAGCCGGCGGAGCGGGCCCGCGGGGTGGTGTGCGCCAGCGCCGGGAACCACGCCCAGGGGGTGGCGATGGCGTGCGCAGAGCTGGGCATCGGCGGTCGGATCTTCGTCCCGCGCACCACGCCGCGGCAGAAGATGGACCGGATCGCCAGCCTCGGCGGGGAGCAGGTGACGATCGTGGAGGTGGGCTCCACCTACGACGAGGCGTCCGCCGCGGCCCGCGCCTTCGCCGAGACGGACGGGGCGGTGATGGTGCACCCGTTCGACGACCCGCGCACGATCATCGGTCAGGGCACGGTGGCCAAGGAGGTGCACGACCAGCTCGGCGCGCCGCCGGACGTGGTGGTGGTGCCGGTGGGTGGTGGCGGCCTGGTGGCCGGGATGGCCGCGTACTTCGCCGAGGCGTGCCCCTCCACCCGGGTGGTCGGGGTGGAGCCGGCCGGGGCGGCGAGCATGGCGGCGGCGCTGACCGCCGGGGAGCCGGTGACGCTCACCGAGGTGGACACGTTCGTGGACGGGGCGGCGGTGCGCCGGGTCGGGGACGGCTCGTTCGAGCTGGTGCGCCGCCTGGGGGTGCCGATGCGGGCGGTGGACGAGGGCCGCATCTGCACCGAGATGCTCGAGGAGTACCAGGTGGAGGGGATCATCGCCGAACCGGCCGGGGCGCTCGCGCTGGCGGCGATCGGACCCGTGGGGTCCGGTGCGGCGGTGGAGGTGGGCCCGGGCAGCACGGTGGTGTGCATCCTCTCCGGCGGGAACAACGACATCTCCCGGTATGCGGAGGTGGAGGAGCGGGCGCTGGTCTACGCCGGGCTGCGGCACTACTTCGTGATCGACTTCCCGCAAGAACCAGGTGCGCTGCGGCGGTTCCTGGACTCCGTGCTCGGCCCGGACGACGACATCTCCCTGTTCGAGTACACCAAGCGGTCCAACCGGGAGACCGGGCCGGCGTTCGTGGGGCTGACCCTGGGCGCGGCAGCCGACTACACCCCGCTGCTGGAGCGGATGGACGCCTCCGGGCTGACCTACCGGCCGATCCCGCCGGACTCGCCGCTGTTCCGCTTCTTCGCCTGAGACTCATCAGCCCCGGACTCCCCCCGAGGTGGCCCGATGGCGACAAAACGCCTGATTCTCAACCATGAGGCCACCCTCGCAGCGGGTATCGTGGGGCCATGAGCGAGTCGGGGTACGGCGACTTCGAGTTCGAGCGCAAGTTCCTGGTCCGGGCGCTGCCGGCGGACCTGCTCGCCGGGTCGACCCCGGACGTGATCGTGCAGAGCTACTACCTGGCCAGCGAGGGCTACGCGCTGCGGGTGCGGCTGCAGGCGCCCGCGCCCGAGGAGCCGTTCCGCCGGTCGGGCGACCTGGCCGGGGTCCTCGCGGCGGTGGGCGGGGAGTGGTCGATGTGCACGCTGACCGCGAAGGGTCCGGCGGTGGGCGGCACCCGGTACGAGGCGGAGCGGGAGCTGGACCCGCTGGTGGCCGAGGAGATGGTCCGCCGCGGCGGGGCGAAGGTGCTCAAGCTGCGGCACGCGGTGTGGCTCGGTGAGGACGGCTGGGTGCTGGATGAGTTCCTCGGCGCGAACTCGCCGCTGATCGTGGCCGAGTGCGAGCGCGGCGGTCCGGTGACCGACCTGGTGATCCCGGACTTCTGCGTGACCGAGGTCTCCGAGGACACCCGGTTCGGCAACGAGCACCTGGCCTCCCGCCCGTACGCCGCCTGGGCGCACGAGCATCGGGCTGAGCTCGCCGCCGGCGGCACCGGCTACCTGACCTCGTTCGGGCAGAACAGCCGCATCTGACGGCGCCGCTCACCAGCGCGGGCCGCTCACCCCGGCCTAGACTCCCCCTATGGCCATCACCACTTCCGCGCCGGCGCCCTCGAGCACCGGCGGCACCCACCCGGCCACCCGATCGGCAGGTGAGGTGGGTGCGGACGCACGTGCCGTCGTCGGCTCGGACCAGCTGAGCAACGCCGCCCTGCGCACGTTCCTGCACGGGCTGCCCGGGGTGGATGCGGTCGGCCTGGCCGGCCGGGCCGCCCAGCTCGGCTCCCGGTCGATCAAGACGACCGCGAAGGCGTGGGGTCTGGACACGGTGATCTCGATGATCGACCTGACCACCCTGGAGGGTGCCGACACCCCCGGGAAGGTGCGGTCCCTGGTGGCCAAGGCGCTCACCCCGCAACCGGGCGATGCCACCTGCCCCCGGCCGGCCGCCGTGTGCGTGTACGGCGACCTGGTCACTGTGGCCAAGGAGGCGATCGGCACCGCACCGGTGGCGGTGGCGGCAGTGGCGACCGGGTTCCCCGCGGGGCGGGCCGGGATGGCAGCACGGCTGGCCGACACCCGGGACGCCGTGGACGCCGGGGCGGACGAGATCGACATGGTGATCGACCGGGGGGCGTTCCTGGCCGGGAACTACCGCAAGGTCTATGACGACATCGTCGCGGTCCGCGAGGTGTGCCAGTCCCGGGCCGAACCGGCGCACCTGAAGGTGATCCTGGAGACCGGGGAGCTGGCCACCGACGACAACGTGCGCCGCGCGTCCTGGCTGGCGATGCTCGCCGGGGCGGACTTCATCAAGACCTCCACCGGGAAGGTCTCCCCCGCCGCCACGCTGCCGGTGACCGTGCTGATGCTGGAGGCGGTGCGCGACTTCCTCGCCGCCACCGGGGTGCAGGTGGGGGTCAAGCCCGCCGGCGGCATCCGGTCGGCGAAGGACGCGCTGAAGTACCTGGTCGCGGTGAACGAGGTGGCCGGCGAGGCGTGGCTGGATGCGGAGTTCTTCCGGTTCGGGGCCTCCTCGCTGCTGAACGACGTGCTGCTGCAGCGGCTGAAGCTGGCCAGCGGGGTCTACTCCGGCACCGACTACGTGACGATCGACTGAGGCGGGAAGCCATGACCAAGTTCGAGTACGCACCCGCACCGGAGTCCCGCTCCGTGGTGGACATCGACTCCTCCTACGGGCTGTTCATCGACGGGGAGTTCGTCGAGGGCTCCGGCGGGGCGCTGAAGACGGTGAACCCGGCCACCGAGGAGGTGCTGGCGGACGTCGCCGTGGCCGACGAGGCGGACGTGGACCGGGCGGTGGCCGCGGCCCGCCGCGCCCAGGAGCAGGTGTGGGGGCCGATGCCCGGCGCCGAGCGCGCGAAGTACCTGTTCCGGATCGCCCGGCTGCTGGCCGAGCGGTCCCGGGAGTTCGCGGTGCTGGAGACCCTGGACAACGGCAAGCCGATCCGGGAGTCCCGCGACGTGGACGTACCCACCGCGGCGGCGCACTTCTTCTACTACGCCGGCTGGGCGGACAAGCTCTCCTACGCCGGGTACGGCGCCGACCCGCGCCCGCACGGGGTCGCCGGCCAGGTGATCCCGTGGAACTTCCCGCTGCTGATGCTGGCCTGGAAGATCGCCCCGGCGCTGGCCACCGGGAACACGGTGGTGCTCAAGCCGGCCGAGACCACCCCGCTGACCGCGCTGCTGTTCGCCGACCTGCTCCGCCAGGCCGAGCTGCCCCCGGGGGTGGTGAACATCATCACCGGCGCGGGGCCTACGGGCTCTGCCCTGGTGCGGCATGCGGGAGTGGACAAGGTGGCCTTCACCGGCTCGACCGCCGTCGGCAAGCAGATCGCGAAGCAGATCGCCGGTACCCGCAAGCATGCCACCCTGGAGCTGGGCGGCAAGGCCGCGAACATCGTGTTCGAGGATGCGCCGATCGACCAGGCGATCGAGGGCATCGTCAACGGCATCTACTTCAACCAGGGGCAGGTGTGCTGCGCCGGGTCGCGGCTGCTGGTGGCCGAGTCCGTCGCCGAGGAGGTCACCGAGCGGCTCAAGGGCCGGCTGTCCACGCTGCGGGTGGGCGACCCGATGGACAAGAACACCGACGTGGGGGCGATCAACTCCGCGGCGCAGCTGGAGCGGATCGTCGCGCTCACCCAGGCCGGGGAGGATGAGGGCGCCACCCGGTGGACCAGCGAGTGCCCGCTGCCGGAGACCGGGTACTGGTTCGCCCCGACCGTGTTCACCGACGTCTCCTCGGCGCACCGGATCGCCCGGGAGGAGATCTTCGGACCGGTGCTGAGCGTGCTGACGTTCCGCACCCCGGCGGAGGCGATCGCGAAGGCGAACACCATCCCCTACGGGCTCTCCGCGGGCATCTGGACGGAGAAGGGGTCGCGCATCCTGGCGATGGCCGATGCGATGCGTGCCGGGGTGGTGTGGGCGAACACGTTCAACCGGTTCGACCCGACCAGCCCGTTCGGCGGGTACAAGGAGTCCGGGTACGGCCGGGAGGGCGGCCGGCACGGTCTGGCGCCCTACCTCGTGGAAGGGGGGACGCGATGACCACGCGGGTGGACGTGCGCAAGACCTACAAGCTGTTCGTCGGGGGCAAGTTCCCGCGCAGCGAGTCCGGGCGCACCTATGAGGTCTCGACGGCGGAGGGCACCTTTGCCGCGAACGCCGCCCTGGCCTCCCGGAAGGATGCGCGGGATGCCGTGCGCGCTGCGCGCGCCGCCCAACCGGGGTGGGCCGGTGCGACGGCGTACAACCGGGGGCAGGTGCTCTACCGGGTCGCCGAGCTGCTGGAGGGGCGGCGGGCGCAATTCGTGGGGGATGTCGCCGCCGGGGAGGGCGTGAGCTCCGAGCGGGCCGAGGAGCTGGTGTCGGCGGCGATCGACCGGTGGGTCTGGTACGCGGGCTGGACGGACAAGGTGGCGCAGGTGGCCGGGAACGCCAACCCGGTGGCCGGCCCGTACTTCAACCTCTCCGTGCCCGAGCCGACCGGGGTGGTGGCGGTGCTGGCGCCGCAGCGCTCGTCCTTGTTGGGGCTGGTGTCGGTGCTGGCTCCGGTGCTGGTGGCCGGGAACAGCGCGGTGGTGCTGTCCTCGCAGGACCGGCCGCTGCCGGCGATCACGCTGTCGGAGGTGCTGGCCACCTCGGACGTGCCCGGCGGGGTGGTGAACGTGCTCACCGGCCGCACCGCGGAGGTGGCACCGCACCTGGCGGCACACATGGACGTGAATGCGATCGACCTGACCGGGGCGCTCGGCGCCGAGGGCACCACCTGGGGCGAGCTGGAGGCCGCTGCCGCGGAGAACCTCAAGCGGGTGCGCCGCCCGGCGGGCGAGACCGAGGGCGACTGGCTCACGACCCAGTCGCTGGAGGCGATCCTGGCGTTCACCGAGACGAAGACGGTCTGGCACCCGAAGGGGATGTGAGCGCTCCCCCAGCCCGGGTGCTCACTCGATCAGCTGGACCTGCACGGTCCCGACCGGGGCACGCGCCAGCCGGGCGTCGCAGGTGAGCAGCGGCGCCCCGAGCCGGTCTGCGAGCGCCACGTACTGGGCGTCGGAGACCCGGAGCGCAGCCCGGCGCGACCACGCGTCCTGCAGGAGCAGCTCGCTGGGGACTCGCTGACACGGCACCCGGGACCAGGCACCGAGCGCATGGGTGGCCTCTGCTGCGGTGAGCACACCGGCACGTTCGAGCCGCGCCAACGCGGAGAGCACCTCAGAGTCGACGAGACTCGGAGCCCAGAGCTCGCTCCCGCTGAGCGCATCGAGCACCTGCGCGCCGCGATAGCTCGCCAGCACCGAGTCGACGCCGGCACTGGCGTCGAGAACGACCCTCACCGGGACGGGAAGCGCTCGTCGGGGTCATATTCCTCACGTGCCGCGTCCAGGGCGGAGATCGTATCGATCTCCCGTCGAGGCTCGTTGCGCCGCGTCTGCTCGGCGATCCACTCCGCCATCGTGGGCTTGGCCAGATCGCGCTGCAGCACCTTGGTCACATAGTCCGACATGGTCATCCCTTCGCTCCTGGCACGCTCCTTCAGAGCCGCGTGCAGCCCGTCCGGGAGGTTGCGTACCTGAAGCATCTTCATGTCTCCAGTGTTTCATGTGCAGCACATGTTCGCCATCCTGTGGATAACGGGCTTCAGCCTCGCCAGCTCGTACTGGCTGAGCGACTCCTATCTCACCGTCTCAGCAGTCAACTGGCGCGTATGCAAAAGGGAGACTCAGCTGTATGCAGAACGTAGACTGCGACTCATGCAAAATGTAGATTGGCGGGATGGGCGCCTACCTGGACCGGATCGCTGACCACGAGCTGGACGAACGCCTCAGCTACATTGGCGCCGTCCTGATCGAAGGGCCAAAGGCCTGCGGCAAGACCGCGACCGCCACCCGGAACGCCCGCTCGATCATCCGTCTGGACGAAGACGACACTGCGCGTAGCCTCCTCCGGCTCTCCCCGGACCGGTTCTTCGACAGTCCCACTCCCATCTTGTTCGACGAGTGGCAGATCGAACCAACAATCTGGAACAAGATTCGGCGCCAGGTCGATGATCGCGGCGGCAAGGGCCTGTTCATCCTCACGGGATCAGCAACACCCAACGACGACGTCTCGCGGCACTCCGGAGCCGGCCGCTTCTCCGTCATGGCGATGCGCCCGATGAGCCTCTACGAGTCAGGGCAGTCAACTGGCGAGATGTCGCTCGCCAAGCTGCTCCACGGTGAGCGACAAGGAGGGCTTGGGACACACCTGTCATTCGACGAACTTCTCCGACGAATTGTGATTGGAGGCTGGCCCGAACTTGTCGACGCCTCGGAGGTCGACGCCCGCCGATGGCTGCGCGACTATCTCACCAACATCATCGAGGTGGACATTCCGACGCTTGGTTCACGTCGGGATCCACGCAACCTGCGACGACTCCTGGAGGCCCTGGGGCGTTCCGTCGGCCAGGCAACCAAGGGCAGTGAGCTGGCGAAAGACGTTGGTGGCGAGGACGGTCCGGTCGCGAGGCAGACCCTGTCTGCATACCTCACTGCCCTGAGTCGCCTTCACCTGACCGACGACTCCGAAGCATGGCTCCCGCACATGCGCTCGCGTGCTCGGCTACGTACCGCCCCTGTGCGCTACTTCGTCGACCCGTCCATCGGCCCAGCGAGCCTCGGGGTGGGCAGTGCGGAGCTGAGGGCAGACCCCAACGCGACCGGCTTTCACTATGAGGCACTCGTCGTTCGAGATCTTCGGATCTACAGCCAGCCCCTCGACGGCCGAGTCAGTTCGTGGCGTGACTCCAACGGCAACGAGGTTGACGCAATCGTTACTACCGGCCCGAACAGCTGGGGCGCCTTCGAGATCAAGCTCAACCCCGACGACGTCGACAGGGCCGCCGCATCACTGCTCCGCTTCACGAAGAACGTCAACACCTCTCGGCACGGTGAGCCGTCATGCCTCGGCGTCATCACCAGCACCGGCGCAGGCGGCCTTCGTGACGACGGCGTCCACGTCATCCCGATCGGATGCCTCGGCCCCTGAGCGTCCGATCTGCTGGAAGGCTGCGTCGCCCGCTCGGCTCAGCCGTGCAGCCGCGCCAGGAACTCCCGGGTGCGGAGCTGCTGCGGATCGTCGAGCACCTGCTCCGGCGCCCCCGCCTCCAGCACCCGGCCACCGTCGAGGAAGCAGACCTGGTCGGCGACCCGGCGGGCGAAGCCCATCTCGTGGGTGGCGACCAGCATCGTCATGCCCTCCTCGCGCAGCCCCACCAGCAGGTCGAGCACCTCGCCGACCAGCTCGGGGTCCAGGGCGGAGGTCACCTCGTCCAACAGCAGCAGCTCGGGTGAGTTCACCAGCGCGCGGGCGATCGCGGCGCGTTGTGCCTGGCCGCCGGAGAGCTGGTCCGGGTAGGCGGTGGCCTTCTCCGCCAGCCCCACCCGGGTGAGCATTGCCATCGCGGCAGCCTCCGCCTCGTCCTTGCTCCGCTTGTGCACCAGCCGCGGGGCGAGGGTGAGGTTGTCCAGCACCCGCAGGTGCGCGAAC
>CAZMDO010000007.1:0-30785 GCA_964564445.1 uncultured Ruaniaceae bacterium
AGGTTCAGCTCCCGCCACCAGGTCACGTCCGTGGTGTCACCGAAGGTGCAGATCATCGCGATCCCGGCGCCCTTGTCCGGGTCCGCCAGCGGGTGGGCGAGCACCGGCACCTCGACCCCGAACACTGGTGAGGTCACCGTGGTGCCGAACAGGCCCTGGTAGCGCTCGTCGTCCGGGTGGGCCACCAGCGCCACGCACGCCGCGAGCAGCTCGGGGCGGGTGGTCTCGATGAACACCGGGCCGTCGGGGGAGTGGAAGGAGAGCCGGTGGTAGAAGCCCTCCCGCTCCCGGTCCTCCAGCTCGGCCTGGGCCACCGCGGTCTGGAAGGTCACGTCCCACAGCGTGGGCGCCTCGATCTGGTAGGCCTCGCCGCGGGCCAGCTGGCGCAGGAACGCGCGCTGGGAGACCTGCTGCGAGGTCGGGCTGATCGTCTGGTAGGTCTGCGCCCAGTCCACGCTCAGCCCCAGGTAGCGGAACACCCGCTCGAAGCTCTTCTCGTCCTCGCTGGCCAGCTGCAGGCACAGCTGCACGAAGTTCTGCCGGGAGACCGGGGTGGGCCGGTGGTTCTTCGGCACGTCCCCGGCGAACGGGGGAGTGAAGTCCTCCTGGTAGGGCAGGGAGGTGTCCACCTGCACGCCGTAGTAGTTCTGCACCCGCCGCTCGGTGGGCAGGCCGTTGTCGTCCCAGCCCATCGGGTAGAACACCTCGCGGCCGCGCATCCGTTGGTAGCGGGCCATGCAGTCGGTGTGCGTGTAGGAGAACACGTGCCCGATGTGCAGCGACCCGGACGCGGTCGGCGGCGGGGTGTCGATGGAGAACACCCGCTCCCGCGGGGCAGTGCGGTCGAAGGCGTACAGGTCCTGCTCGCCCCACGCGGCCGCCCAGCGGTCCTCCAGCCCGTCCAGCGACGGCCGGTCCGGTACCTGCACGACCGGGCGGATGGCCTCGGTCGGCGGGGTGTGGGACGGCGGTGTGGTCGCTGCGTGGTTCATGGTTCCCGATCATCCCAGAAACCGGGGAGTGCTCAGAAATCCTTTCCGCCGTGCTGCGGTGCGCCCTGCTCCTCCCGGGTGGGCGGGTCCGGCGGGGTCTGCGTGCCCAGTCCGGCGTCGGAGATCCGGGCGATGGTGCCCTCGGCGCGGCGCACCCGGCGGGTGACCATCCCGGTGAGCAGGGCGTCCAGGAACGCGTACTCCTGCGCGGTACCGGCGGCGTCGGGGTCGGTGGCGCTGCGCTCGCGCACCTGCCGGCGCCAGTCGGCGATGTCGCCCCAGCCGGGGGCGGCGAGCGAGCCGCCGAACTCCTGCACGGCCAGGGAGGAGCACAGCACGGCGAACTTCACCCGCTGCACCAGCGGCCAGCGGCGGAGGGTGCCCAGCACCAGGGCGGCCGCGAACACGTCCCCGGCGCCGGTGGCATCCACCACCTCGGTGCGCAGCGACGGGACGCGCGCGTGCTCCCCGGTGGTGGCGTCGATGGCCAGCGCACCGCCCTTGCCGCAGGTGACGACCGCGAGCGGCACGTGCTCGGCGAGCGCGGCGACCGCGTCCTCGGGGGTGGTGGTGCGGGTGTAGCCCATCGCCTCCTCGGCGTTCGGGGTGAACGCGTCGCAGTCGGCCAGGTCGTCCAGGATGCGCCGGTCCCACGCCTGGGCCGGGTCCCAGCCGGCGTCGGCGAACACCAGGGCGCCGGCGGCCCGTGCCGTCCGCCACCAGGACGCGGCCCGGATCTCCGGGTCGCCGAGGTCGATGAGCACCGCGCCGGTCGGCGGTGGCACCGCGACCAGCTCGGCCACCGGCTGCGGGGTCGGGTGCCCGTGGGTGACCATGCTGCGGTCCTCGGCCAGCGCTATCGAGACGGTCACCGGGGTGTGCCAGGCGTGGAACCGGCGGGAGTAGGTCAGGTCCACGTGCTCCTGGTCGCGCAGCACCTGCCACATCCAGTCCCCGTACAGGTCGTCGCCGAACCCGGCGGCCAGCCCGGTGCGCAGCCCCAGCCGCGCGCAGGCCACGGCGAGGTTCGCGATCCCGCCGGGGGCCGAGCCCATCCCGGAGGTCCACACCTCGGTGCCGGGAGCGGGCGGGTGCGGGAACCCGGTGAAGATCAGGTCGAAGAACACCGTGCCGGTGAGCAGCACGTCCAGCTGCGGCGGGGCCGGAGCGGGCAGCGGGGAGAGCGCGGGCGTCGTCATCGTGGTGCCGAGTGTGCCACGCGCCCCGCCGCCGGGTCACGGTACCCGCCGCAGCCCCCGACGCCGGCCTCCGGGAGAGCCCTAGTAGGCTTCGGCACATGGTGCAGATCGGCTTCGCGGCAGCGCTGGAGCACCTGCACCCCCGGGAGGCGGTCGACCTCGCCGTGCGCGCTGAGGCCGCCGGGTTCGCCGGGGTGGCGGCCTCGGACGTGCTCGCCCCGTGGGTGCCCGGTCAGGGGCAGGCGCCGTTCGTGTGGAACGTGCTCACCGCCATCGCCGAACGCACCACCGGGGACCTCGGCCCGGCCGTGGCGGTGCCGACGTTCCGCTGGCACCCGGCGGTGCTCGCCCAGGCCAGCGCCACCCTCGCCGCGATGTACCCCGGCCGGCACTGGCTCGGCATCGGCGCCGGGGAGGCGATCAACGAGCACGCCGTGGCGCCGTACTGGCCCGAGGCCCCGGAGCGGATCAACCGCATGTTCGAGGCCATCGAGATCATCACCAAGCTGCTGGCCAACTCCGCCGCGGGCAAGGACACCAAGCACTCCGGTGAGTACTTCAAGCTGGAGTCCACCCGGCTGTGGACCATGCCCGAGGTCCCGCCACCGATCCTGGTCGGCACCGGCGGCCCGGTCACCGCCCGCCGCGCCGGTCGGCACGCCGACGGCATCCTCTCCCTGGGCGGTCCCAGCGAGAAGATCGCCGCTCTGTTCGACCGGGTGCGCACCGGCGCGCGCGAGGCCGGCAAGGATCCGGACGCCACCCGCCGGGTGGTGCAGCTGCACACCTCCTGGGCAACCACCGAGGCCGAGGCGCTGGCGAACGCGCTGCGCACCTGGCCCAACGGCCTGCTCCGGTTCGCCAAGGCCGACCTGCGCTCCCCGTTCGAGGTGGCGCAGATCGCCCGGCTGATCCGCCCCGAGGACGCCCACGCCGCCATGGTCATCTCCGCCGACCCGGCCGACCACCTCGCCGAGATCCAGCGGTACACCGACCTCGGCGCCACCGCGATCTACCTGCACAACACCGGCCCCAACCAGGCCGAGTGGATCGAGACCTTCGCACGTGACGTCCTGCCCAAGGTGGTGCACTGATGCTGCTGGCCCAAGCCCCGGACGGACTCGGTGAGGTGACCTCGAGCACCGACCTGGCCGCCGTCCTCACCCCGCTGCTGGCGGGGCTCACCTGGCCCGAAGGGCCCGACGGCGTCACTGACGGTGATGTGGTCGTGGTCGCCTCCAAGGTGGTCGCCAAGGCAGAGGGCCGGCTGCGCGCCGCCACCAGCCGGGAGGAGGCGATCGATGCGGAGACCGTGCGGGTGGTCGCCACCCGGGAGCACCCGGACGGCACCACCCTGAAGATCGTGGAGAACCGGCAGGGCCTGGTGCTGGCCGCCGCCGGGGTGGACGCCTCGAACGTGCACCCGTCCACCGTGCTGCTGCTGCCCGAGGACCCGGACGCCTCCGCCCGCACGCTGCGCCGCGGCCTGGCCGCCCGGCTCGGGGTCCGGCCCGCGGTGCTGGTCACCGACACCGTCGGGCGGCCCTGGCGGCGCGGCATCGCCGACATCGGCATCGGCGCCGCCGGCCTGCAGGTGCTGCAGGACCTGCGCGGTCAGGCCGATCAGCACGGCCGCGAGCTGGCCGCCACCATCATCAACGTCGCCGACGAGATCGCCGCCGCCGCCGACCTGGTCCGCGGCAAGACCGCCGGCCGCCCGGTGGCGGTGGTACGCGGCCTGGCGCACCTGGTCACCCACGACGATGGCCCCGGCGCCGCTTCGATCATCCGCCCCGCCGAGGAGGACCTGTTCCGCACCGGCGGCTGAGCTGCGCAGCCGGCCGTTCGCGCCGGGCGCCGGGCCGCGCCGCCTCACCAGAGGGTGGCCACGCCCCGCAGCTGGTCGAAGACCGGGTCGGCGGTGACGAGGGTGAGGGATTCGATCATCGCCTGCGCAGCCAACATCCGGTCGAACGGGTCTCGGTGTGGCCACTCCAGCCCTCCGGCGAGCAACGCATGCTCCTCGGTGACCGCCAGACGGACCGCTCCCAGCCGGTCGAGGTGGCGGTGATAGGCGCCGATCAGTACATCGGCCTGCGGCAGCTTGCCGATTCGCTGCTTGGTCGCCACCTCCCAGGCTGAGGCAGCGGATACGACGATCTCCACGGAACGATCACCCACCACGCGGTGCGCCCGGGAACTCAGTCGGGTCGGCTCGGTGAGTGCCCAGAGCAGCACGTGCGTGTCCAGGAGGTACGTCACGCGGTGCCTTCCCAGGCCGTCAGCTCGTCTTCCGGCAGCGGCTCGTTGAAGTCGTCCGGGACCGAGTAGGCCACAAACCCGAGGTCGCGCACCTTGTCCTCATCCACCGGCCCGAGCCGTGCCACGGGCTGACTTCCGCGCGCGATGACAACCGCCTCGCCTCGTTCGACAGCGGCGAGGAGGGCAGACAGATGGGTCTTCGCGTACTGCACCTTCACTTCCCTCATGGACCCAGGCTAGGCGCGAGACCAAGGTTGGTCAACCAGACTTGGTCTAGTGATGCTACATCAGCGGCCCGAGCGGCTTGATCAGGTACTCCAGCACACGGGTCATCGGACCCCGCTGGTTCCACTGCTCCAGGGTGAGCTCGGTGCAGTTGGTCAGGTCGGTGGCGAACACCCGCTCCATGTGCGCGGCCAGGCCGTCGTCGTAGAACTCCAGGTTCACCTCGAAGTTGCCGGTCATCGACATCCGGTCGATGTTCGCGGTGCCGATGGTGGACCAGCGCCCGTCCACGGTCATCGTCTTGGCGTGCACCATCGCCCCGTGGAACAGCCACAACGTCACCCCGGCCTCCAGCAGCCGGGAGTAGTAGGAGCGGGCCGCCCAGTCGGCGAGCACGTGGTTGGACACCTTCGGCACCAGCACCCGCACGTCCACCCCGCGCTTCGCGGCCCCGATCAGGGCGTCGAGGATCTCCCGGTCCGGGATGAAGTACGCCTGGGTGATGTACACGTGGTGCTCGGCCCTGTCGATCGCCTCCAGGTACAGCCCGCGCACCGGGAACAGCAGCCGGCTGGGCGCGTTCTCCGCGGCCCGGATCCGCGGCTCCCATGCCGCTGCGCCCCGGTCGGGCAGCACCGGGTGCTTGCGCCGGCGGTGGTCGTTCCAGAAGTCGACGAAGGAGTCCTCCAGCTCCCACACCGACGGGCCGGCCACCCGCACGTGCGTGTCCCGCCACATGGTGGCGTACAGGGAGCCGATGTTGTACCCGCCCACGTAGCCGACCTCGGAGTCCACCACCAGGATCTTGCGGTGGTCCCGGCCGGTCTTGCGCAGGTTCAGCGTCACCAGCCCGGGCCGGATCAGCGGGAACCAGAGAGTGTGCAGCGTGGGCAGCTCCGGCATCCGCTTGAACCGCGGGTCCACCACCAGGTTCCCCCAGGTGTCCACCACCACGTACACGTCCACGCCGCGCTCGGCGGCTGCGACCAGCTCGTCCTTGAAGGCCTGCCCGATCTCGTCGGACTTCCAGATGAACGTCTCGAAGTAGATCGTGTGCTGTGCGGCCCGGATGGAGGCGAGCATGGCGTCGTAGACGTGCTGGCCGTAGGTGAACACGGTCACCTCGGACCCGGCCACCGGCACCGACCGGGGCGGGGTGCGCGGGAACTCCCCACCAGGAGGGTGGCGCCGCTTGCGCATCCGGTCCACGGTGAGCACGGTGGCGACCGCCGCCCCGTGCGCGACCACCGTCGCCGCCAGCCACCAGCGTGCTGCGCTCCAGACCCGGCGCCGGGCCCCCGACCAGTTCACCATGGGCGCCAACGTATCGTGACCACCAGACCCCAGGCATCCACCGCGGGGCGGAGGCGGTCTCAGTCCAAGGGGGCAAACGCCAGCGTCGGCCCGTGGCTGGTCGCCACCCACTCCGCGGCCACCCCGTACACGCCGGCGATCAGCTCGGGGGTGAGCACCTCGCCCGGGTCGCCGGTGGCCACCACCCGCCCGTGGTCGAGCACCACCACCTGGTCGCAGACCGCCACCGCATGGTTGAGGTCGTGCAGCGCGGCCACCACCCCCGTGCCACCGGCGGCCACCTGCCGCACCACGCCCAGCAGCGCCAGCTGGGCGGCGACGTCCAGGTGGTTCGTCGGTTCGTCCAGCAGCAGCAGCCGCGGTTGCTGCGCCAGGGCGCGGGCGAGCTGCACCCGTTGGCGTTCCCCGCCGGAGAGGGTGGCGAAGTCCCGGTCGGCCAGGTCGGTAGCACCGGCCCGGTGCAGGCACGCTCCGGCCAGCTCAAGGTCGGTGGCCGAGTCCGCCCCGAACGGGCCCTGGTGCGGGATGCGGCCGAGCAGCACCACCTCGCGGGCGGTCAGCGGGATGTCGGTGTGCGCATCCTGCTCCACCAGCGCCAGTGCCCGGGCCCGGCGCCGCCGGTTCAGCCCGGCCAGGTCCGTCCCGTCCAGCCGGAGCAGCCCGGCCGATGGTGGCAGAGCGCCGATGAGCAGCCGCAGCAGGGTGGACTTGCCCGACCCGTTCGGCCCGAGCACGCCGGTCACCTGCCCGGTGCGCAGGCGCAGGTCCACCCCGCTGAGCAGGGTGGCCGAGGCGATCCGGTAGGTGAGGTCCTCGCCGGTCAGCTCGGTCACCTGCACGTCCTCGACGGCGGAGCTCACCATGGTCTGCACCTCGCCGCTCATGCTCGACCCCGGGTGCGCAGCAGCAACCAGGCGAACACCGGTGCACCGATCGCCGCGGTCAGGATCCCCACCGGCACCTCCGAGGGGGCGAAGAACGTGCGCGCCCCGGTGTCCGCCCAGAGCAGGAAGACCGCTCCCACCACCGCCGAGACCGGCAGCAGCCGCCAGTGCCGGGCACCGAGCAGCAGCCGTACCACGTGCGGCACCACGAGACCGATGAACCCGATCGACCCGCTCACCGCCACCATGGCGCCGACCAGCAGCGCGGTGAGCGTCAGCAGCACCCACCGGGTCCGCTCCACGTGCACCCCCAGCGAGGCGGCGGCGGTGTCGCCGAAGGTGAACGCGTCCAGGGTGCGGGCCCGGGCGAGCAGAACCGTGCCGATCACCACCAGTGCCCCCACCGCGATCGCCACCGAGGACCACGACGCTCCGGCCACGGAGCCGAGCAGCCAGGTGATGATCTCCCGGTAGGAGTCGCCCTGGGCGGAGGCCACGATCGCGAACGAGACCAGCGCGGAGGCACCTTGCGCCACGGCGATCCCGGCCAGGATGGTCCGTGCGGGGGTGAGCCGGCCGCCGATCCCGGCCAGCGCGAGCGTGGCGCCCAGGGCGGCCAGCGCACCGACGAACGCGGCCAGCGGCAGCGCCAGCGCGAACCCGAGCAGCAGCACCGCCACCGCGCCCAGCGCCGCCCCGGAGGAGACGCCGAGCAGGTAGGGGTCCGCCAGCGGGTTCCGGGTGATCGCCTGCATCACCGCCCCGGAGAGCGCCAGCCCTGCACCGACCGCGGCCGCGGTGAAGATCCGCGGCGCCCGCCCCTCCCAGACGATCGCGTCCCGGATCCGCGAGAGCGGGTTCTCGCCCGGGTCCAGGACGCCCAGACCGTGCTCGGTCAGCCAGCTGAGCACGTGGTACCGGGCGCTGCCGAGCACCTCGGCGCCGGTGATGTCCGCCGGGCCGATCGTCAGCGCCAGCACGGCCGAACCGGTCAGCACCACCACCGCCAGCAGCAGCCACGGCGCCAGCCGTCCGGCCCGCGGCGCGGGCCCCGGCCCGACGTCCGGCCCGGCAGCCGCCCGGTCGACCGTGGGCGTCCCCGCGGGAGCAGGGCGGGTGATCGTGCTGCGGGTCATCTCAGTCCTGCCCGGTCAGGTCCTCGAGCTGGGCAGCCAGGTCGACGGCGGCCGGCACGCTGCGTACGCCGGCCTCGCTGGCCGGGAAGGGCACCACGAGGTAGCGCTGGTCGATCACCGCGTCCATCGCCGCGGTCACCGGGTTGGACTCCAGCACCTCGATCTTGTGCTCCACGGTGTTCCACGCCGAGTCCACCAGCACGATCACGTCCGGGTTCTGTGCGGCGATCGCCTCCCAGGAGCCGGACGCCCAGGACTCGTGCACGTCGGCCATGATGTTCCTCAGCCCCACGGTCTGCATGAGCAGCTGCGGTGCGCCGATCCCTGCTCCGACGTAGGGGATGTCCGACCCGGAGGAGTACCACAGCGCGGTCAGGCCGGCGTCGGAGGGCTGCACCTGCTCCAGCGCGGCCCGCTGCTCCGCCACGAGCGACTCGGCCGCCTCCGTGGCGCCGAGCAGCTCACCGGCCTGCAGGATGTCGGCGAACACGCCCTCGAAGGTGAGCGGATCGGGCTGGTAGGCCTCCTCCAGACAGGCGGCCGGGTTCACGTAGGTGTCGATGCCCAGCTCCGCGAGCTCGGCGCGCTCCCCGGCGGCGTCGGCAGAGAAGTTCGACTCCCAGCCGGCGAGCACGAAGTCCGGTTCCGCCGCCAGCACCACCTCCGAGGACGGGGCCCGCTCCGCCAGCACCGGCACACCCGCGGCCACGTCGGCCAGGTGCTCGGGCAGCGGCCCGTCGGAGAACGCGGTGCCGACCAGCCGGTCAGCCAGACCCAGGGAGAGCACCAGCTCGGTGGAGGTGGACTTGATCGTCAGGATCCGCTGCGGCGGAGCCGCCACGGTGACCTCGGTGCCGCAGTTGTCCACGGTGACCGGGTACCCGGCCGCCTCCCCGCCTGCGGACGCACCGGAGGAGGTGACCTCCTCCTCCCCAGGTGAGGCTGCGCCGTCGGCGGTGGAACAGGCGGCCAGGGTGAGTGTGGTGAGCACGGCAAGGGCGAACGGGGCACGACGGGGCACGAGCGGGTCTCCAGCACAGCAGGAAGCAGTGGCCAGGCGCAGGACCCTCCGACCAGATCCGGCCGGTCATGCCCGGGGCACATCCGCCCCAGGGTGTCCGTGCCCCTCAGCATAGTGCGCCGGTCGTAGGCCTGCGCACGACGTGCCCGCTTCTCAGCCAGGGGCCTCTGCCGAATTGGGCGGGCCGGTCGCTGGACTACTCGCCACTCTGCCGATGAACGGTCTCGTCGACTACGACGCGGCTCGTCAACGGCTCCAGGTCGGTCCGGGACAGCACGGCGCGCCAGTTGTCGAGCGTCGTCCACGCGGTCTGGCAGGCGTTGATCGGCAGGGCACGGTGCAGCGTCGCCGCCGAGCACTCCCGACTGTGTGAGCGCCCGGCAGCGCTGCCTACGACCCCAGCCCGATGAGCACCGGCAGCACCGTGGACCAGGCGGCGTCGCGCATCTGTTCAGAACGTTCGGCCAGCGGATCGGGTGAACCGACCGAGAGCGAGACCATGGTGCCCGCATCTGCCGTTTCCGCAATGACCTCGTAGTACAGGTCGTCGGCACGGACGAAGGCGTGACCGCCCTCGATGGCGCGTTCGGTATAGCGGCTCGGTTCGAACCCGAGCGCCGACAGGCCCGGTGCGTTCGGGTCTACCGTGAACACGATGTATTCGCCAGTAACCGGGTCGGTCAACAGACCGTCGATGAGGCCAAGGCCTAGATCACCGTTCTGTATGACCTCGAGACGATCGATGCTCAGGCTGGCGTCCGCGGCGACCTCCCGCACGGGCGTGAGGTCGATCTCACTCGCGGGCTCACCCACCGGCGGCGCCAGATTCGACAGCCCGCCATCGGACCGATCGGCGTCGAATGCGCCCGACGCCGAATCGTCACCGGCCGTGGATCCGCTCTCCCTCGTGACGGCAGCCGACGCCACGCTGCCGTGAGTAGTCAACGTCACCGAGGTCGCCTTGCCGTTGACGTGCAAGCCGGATGGCGTGAGCGCCGACATCCTGCTCGTCATGGAGACGGTGACCGCGACAAGCATCGCGCCGACGAACACAACAACGATCAGAACTGCGATTCGACGGGGCCGGCGAGCCTGATCCGAAATGTCCTCCACCATGACCAACTCCCTCTACAACGCCATTGGTCCCGACGTGCGAGCCTGAACGAACTTGTTGTCCGTAGGGCTCGATCCACTACTGTTATACGCCCTGACGAGCACCCAGCCCAGCCCGTTCCTTTGTATGTATCGCCCGCAGGCTTCGCCTGCGATCCGATAGCCCGCGGTGTAGTAGCCAGACTGATTGATGACGCCACACGACGAACCCACCGTCGAGTTCATGAGTGCGTCCCAGGTCTCGCCGCCAACTACTCCATCTACAATGAGCCCGTGATTTGTCTGATAGATCTGTACAGCGCTGGAGGTCACGGACCCGTACTGGCCATCAATGGAGCCGCCGTAGTACCCCGTGCCTCGCAGGATCCGCTGCGCCAACACTGCGTAATCGGATGCGGAGTCGTACGGGCTGGCACTGCCGATCCAGCACCAGTCTTCGACTGTGCTTGTTGGGTCCCAGTCACTACCTTTCAAGCAACCAGATGGATAGGCAGCACGAGCGGGACTTGCAACGCCGAGAACAGTCAGAACCATCGCGAGAATGCATGTCACGGTAACCCACCGAGTCCTGCCGCGTGACGTCGTCGTCTCCACCTGCCGCACGTTACGACCCCACAGATAGTTGTGCAACCGGTCGACGCCCACCCGCCGGCGCGGGTCACAGGCTGTCGCAGACGGTGCCCCAGTTCGTGTGCCCCCACCAGGTCTCGTGCCAGAACGCCGCGGCGAAGCTGTCCCACCCCGGGTGGTAGGCGTAGGTGCTGTAGGTGTAGCCGCTGGTGAACGTGCCGGACCGGGTGGTCAGGGTCGAGCCGGTGCCGCAGCCCGAGCTGCTGGACCGGTCGTAGACCCGTAGGAATCCTTCGGTGCTGCCGCCGCCGCGGTAGGTGAAGGACCCCACCACGTAGCTGCCGGAGCGGTGCAGGCAGACGGTGCCCGGACCGGAGGTGGACCGGCAGGCACTCGCCGCCGCGTACGCCACGTCCGGGGTGGTGCCGGCCGAGCCGAGGGCGGTCAGGTTCGCGCCGCAGTCCTCGACCCGGTCCACCATCGGCACCTCCAGGGAGTCGGGCGCTCCGTCGAGGGTCCCCTCTGGCACAGTGGTGCTCACGATGTCGACCGAGATCAGCTCACAGCCCCGGGCAGCCGATTCTGCGGCCCAGTCGGTGCTCTGCGCCCCGGTGAACAGGTCGGCTGACCACTCCTGCCACTCGGTGTCGGTGGCGCCGGCTGAGGGGGTCGCGCCCTCGTCGGAGACGGGCTCTGGCCCGGCCGACGCCATCGCCTGGGTGGCCCCTGCGGCGAGCAGCAGCGTGGTCAGTGCCGCCAGCGGCACGGCTCGCCGGCGCCGCCATCGCGAGGTCGCTGCCGCCGGGAGCACCCGAACGGATGCGCGGCTGTCTGCACAGTGCTGCTCGTCTGGGGTCATCATCCTCGATCCCTCTCCCCACCGGCTCTCGGCGGCCGGCCCTGAATCCGATCGGTCGATCGTCTCAGAAAACTTCTTTGTAATCATCCCCGGGGTGCCGGACATATCTAGGTGTAAGGGACGGGGAGGCGGCGGATGAAGGCCGACCCCGAGGAGCGGTTCGAAGCCCTGTACGGGGCTCACCACCAGGAGCTGTTGGCCTTCATCCGCCGCCGATCAACCATCGGGGATGCGGAGGACGTGGTGGCCGAGACATTCGTCGTCGCATGGCGTCGGATCGACGAGGTGCCCGATCCGGCGCGCGGCTGGCTGTACGCCGTGGCGCGCAACATCCTGCGCAACCACGAGCGCTCGCACCGTCGGCAGGTCTCGCTACGCGTGCACCTGGCCGGGCATGCCGCAACCTCCTCCCCGGATCCGGCGAGCGCGATCGCGGGCCGGACCGACCTGGCCCGGGCGTGGAACCGGCTCACCGACGCCGAGCGTGAGGTGATCGCGCTGACCGCGTGGGACGAGCTGACCCAGGAGGAGGCGGCCACCGTGCTCGGGTGCACCAAGGCCACCTACGCGGTCCGGCTCTACCGGGCCCGGCGGCGCCTGCTCCATCTCATCGACCGGACCACATCGGGGGGACGACGTGGCTGAAGAATCCACCCTGCTTCGCGCAGTCAAGACACTGAACCCGGTACCTCATGGCGAGGTGCCGGCCTCCAGCGACCTCCGTGCGGAGATCCGCTCGCGGATCGAGGCGGGGGCCGACGCCGTGCGCCCGGCGGACGTGGTGCCGCGTCCGATCCCGCGTCCGACCCGGCGCATCCTCGCCGGTGCCGCTGCCGCCGTGCTGCTGATGGTCGGCGTGTACACCCTCAGCCCGCAGCACACCCCGGAGGCGTACGCCAGCTGGACGGCCGCCGGCACGGAGCTGGCGCCGGCCGCGCTGAGCGAGCTGGCGGACCTGTGCCCGTCGACGCAGGTCCAGATCGACGATGACGAGACGGTCGACGTCACACCGATCCTCGCGGAGCGGCGCGGGGACTACCGGATGCGGCTGGCCGTCAGTGACGTGGGCTACCAGTGGTGCTTCGTGATGCCAGACCCGGCCTCGGCCGACGGGGTACGCCGCGGGGCGGAAGGACTCAGCTGGCCGGCCGACCGCTCACCGGTGCCCGCCCAGGCCGATGAGGTTGCCCTGGTGCAGTCCGACTCCTACCGGCCGTTCCCGGACCTGGGACCGCTGACGATGGCTATCGGCACCGCCGGTGCGGACGTGACCGGGGTGCGGGTCACCACGGCCGATGGCAGCTTCGCGGACGCCACGGTCGCCGACGGCTGGTGGATCGTCTGGTTCCCCGGCGAGGTGCAGCTGGGGGACACCATGACGGTGACCACCAGCGATGGGCAGCAGACCGAGGTCGACGCGACGCCCGCCGGCTGAGCCGCCGTCCCGGGGCAGCCGACAGCCGCCGTCACCCGGGCCGTCACCACCCTGCCGGTCACCGCGCCTCTTGTCGTCCGCCAAGAATTCATCTATCGTTGAATTCTTGGCGGAAGGATGACCGGTGGACACTGCGATCGAGATCGATGGCCTGGTGGTGGACCGGGGCGGGCGCACGGTGCTGCACGGCCTGGACCTGAGCGTTCCGGCCGGGAAGGTGACTGGGCTGCTCGGGCCCAGCGGCAGCGGGAAGACCACGATGCTGCGCTCCGTCGTCGGGGTGCAGCGGGTGCGGGCCGGCGCTGTGCAGGTGCTCGGTCACCCGGCCGGCAGTGCGCCGCTGCGCAGCCGGATCGGCTACATGACCCAGGCGCCGAGCATCTACGCCGACCTGACCGTGGCCGAGAACGTGCGCTACTTCGCCTCGCTGTACCGGCTCGGACCGGACCCGGTCGCGGAGGCGATCGACGCCGTCGGGCTGGCCGATCACGCCGACCAGGTGACGCACACGCTCTCCGGCGGGCAGCACTCCCGGGCCTCGCTCGCCTGCGCGATCGTGGCACGGCCGGACCTGCTGGTGCTGGACGAACCGACCGTGGGGCAGGATCCGCTGCTCCGCGACGAGCTGTGGGCCCGATTCCACGACCTCGCCGCGCGCGGCACCACGATCCTGGTCTCCAGCCACGTGATGGACGAGGCGAACCGGTGCGACGAGCTGGTGCTCATCCGCTGCGGTGCGCTGCTGCACACCGGCACCCCTGCAGCGCTGAAGTCCAGGGCCGGGTGCGAGGACCTGGACGAGGCGTTCCTGACCCTGGTCCGCCGGACGGAGGCCGCCTGATGCACGCGCGACTGCTCGGGTCCACCGTGGCCCGCATCCTCGGCCAGCTGCGGCACGACCGGCCCACGGTGGCCTTGGTGCTGGTGATGCCGATCGTGCTGCTCACCCTGGTGAGGTACATGTTCGAGGGCAACGACCCCGCCTTCCAACGGGTGGCGCTGGTGATGCTCGGCATCTTCCCGTTCGTGCTGATGTTCGTGGTCACCTCGATCGCGATGCTCCGGGAACGCAGCTCGGGCACGCTGGAGCGTCTGCTCACCACCCCGATCGGCAAGCTGGACATCCTGTTCGGCTACGGTTTGGCGTTCGCCGTGGCCGCCACCGTGCAGGGTGCGGTGGCCACCGGGCTGGCGTACTGGCTGCTCGGGCTGGAGACCGCCGGGCCGGTGGGACTGGTGGTGCTGATCGCGGTGGCCAACGCCGTGCTCGGGGTGGCGCTCGGGCTGCTGTGCAGCTCGTTCGCGCGGACGGAGTTCCAAGCGGTGCAGTTCATGCCGGCGGTGGCTTTCCCGCAGCTGCTGCTGTGCGGACTGTTCGTGCCGCGTGCGGAGATGGCTGGGTGGTTGTCGACGATCAGCAACGTGCTGCCGCTGTCCTACTCCGTGGAGGCGCTGCTGGAGGTCGGCGCGAACGCCGATCCCAGCGCCCTGATGTGGCGGGACCTGGGCATCGTGGTCGGCTGCGTGGTGCTGGCTCTGGTGCTCCGCGGACTCACGCTGCGCCGCCGCAGCGCCTGAGCGAGCGCGGATAGGCTGGCCGGTATGGCGCGGCGTACCGGCAGGCGCCCGGGGCACTCCGGGGCGAAGGAGCACATCCTCGCCGCTGCCCGGGAGCAGTTCGCCGCCGGCGGCTACGAGGGCACCTCGATCCGGGCCATCGCCGCTGCCGCCGAGGTGGACCCGGCGCTGGTGCACCACTACTTCGGCACCAAGGAGAAGCTGTTCACCGCGGTGGTCGCCCCACCGGCCGACCCGGGCGAGCTGATCCCGCAGGTGATGGCCGGGCCCACCGAGGAGGTGGGGGAGCGGGTGGTGCGGATGTTCCTGACCGTGCTGGAGTCCCCGACCACCGGTCCGGGGTTTCGTGCGCTGCTGCGCGGCGCGTTGGCCAACGACCTGTCCGCCCGGCTGCTGCGGGAGTTCTTCACCCGCCAGGTGGTGCGCCGGCTGACCGCGGCCCTGGCCGGGGTGGTGCCCGCCGCTGAGATGCCGGTGCGGGCCAGCCTGGTGGCCTCGCAGATCTTCGGCATGGTGCTGATGCGCTACCTCATCGGTCTGGAGCCGATCGCCAGCATGAGCCACGACCAGGTGGTGACCGCCGTGGCGCCGACGGTGCAGCGCTACCTGACCGGCGACCTGAGCTGAGCGCTGGCCCGCCAGGGATGACTAGGACGATCGCCGGACGGGACGGTGGATCGGCCGCCGAGCCCATGGCATGGTCGCGACCATCGCTCTGGTACCACCCCTCTCGCATTCCCGCGCATTGCACTATCGACGACACGGGCGTACCGTTTAGGCACTCGATCTTGAACGCTCGGGCAAGGAGGTCTGAGATGAGGGGACGATCCATCGCCAGGCTCGCTGTGGCAGTGGCGCTGGTGCTAGGCACAGCAGGACAAGGCAGTGCCGCTATTGTGCCTGCGCGCGTCGACGCCGCTCCGCAGGACGCTGAAGCCCTCGATGCCTTGTTGGACTCGCCGGCGGTGACCGTGATGGGGCCGCGTTCAGTACAGGTGGACATTTCCGACGAGAATGTGGTCGACCTCCTGGTTGAGTCTGCCTCGGCGCTCGACGGTTGGGAGGTCCACACCACTGGTGTCAACGTTCAGGAGTCGGCCGATCGTCGGCGGTCCGATGAGCGAGCGTTCGAGCGCGATGTAGCAAACGGCTTGGCGAGCCCGGTGGGCAGTGCGGCGCTGTCCTGTCCATCGGTGCCGGAGGGGCATCGACAGCAGGGTATGACGACGCCCTACTTTGGTTGTGACACCGCGACAGGAAATGGTCGTTGGGGCGAACCGATCTCGGGCGAGCTGGAGGACTCGCTGGCTGCGGCACTCCGAGAAGTGCTCGTGGAGCTGACCGGATCCGATAGCGGGGCATCGATCGTTGTCCGCGACCTCGGTGGCGGACAGATGGTGATTGATCTTCCAACGACGTTATCCGGCGAGTTCGAGCAGATCGGTCCGGGACGAGCTATGGAGGTTGACCTAGCGATGATGTTCACGGTACAGAGCAATGCCTCGGTGCATTCGATGCAGTTCACCCTCAACGGGAATTGCGCAACCTATGCCAGGCTGGTAGGTGGAGATAGTTGTTCCGTCGTGGGCGTCCCCGTGAGTGAAGGCGAGTTTTGATGCGATCTGCAATCAGAATTCTCACCCGTTCGGCGGGGGCACTTCTGGTCTTTGTGATGGTCTCCTATTGCCTCATCGTTGGCGGCGCGAACCGTGCCACGGCTGACACTACATACTATCCTCCGAGCGGGACGTGGAATGGCTACGTCATTTATGTTTCGCGTGCGTGTCATGATGGCGGTGACGGCGTCCCCGGAGGGCCTTGCATAACCAACCACGGCTGCAACAACTATAGCGAGAACGCGGGATCGTCGGTCATATCGACACGGGCGGCCACCATCACAACCGGGGGGCTGAATCAAGGTCCGGGGCTCACGGCGCGCGGATACCGGGCGATCGTTGGGAATGGAACGGTTACGCAGAACATCCAGCATTCGAATGCTGCGGGGACGGACATCCATATCCCTGTCCATTCGAACGCGCAAGGAGGCGGAAATTGCGGAGGTAGCAGCTCGCCTTCAAATAATGGCACCGTCGGGTTGTATCGTGGCTATCCGGGATGTGCTGCACAATTGGCTGCGCGTGTCGGGAACGCCAGTCCCGGTACCAATGACCACGCTGTGTACCGGAGTAATCTCGCCGAGCTGAATAGTACTAATGCGATCGGGTGCTATTTGGAAGCCGAGTTCCATACCTGGCTCACTGGTGCCAAGTGGTTGTCGTCTTCGTACCAATGGGCGTATCGAGTCGGTGCAGCCGTCGATCACTACCTCGGATACCCATGAGGCGATGGGCTACGGGAGTTGGATTGGCGGTACTTGCTATTGTCGGCTGTGACACGAGCGACCAGCCAGCGCCGGTAGAGATCCCATCCGGGCCGGTGGAGATCCCATCCAGTTCGGCGGGTGCGCGTAGTCCGGCTGGGTCGGAGTCAGCGCGGCCTCAGGTGGCGGCTTCCTGGACCCAGGATGGGTTCGATGTGACAGCCACAGGTCTGCAGCCCGACGCGGCGGTGGCGTTCGCGCTCTGTCCTTCGGACGCCAGGTTGGGGGATGACCCGATCGCTTCCTGCGACTTCGCGGCGCGGACCACGCTCACAGTGTCGGCGGACGGAACGGCGAATGCTGTCGTTCCCGCTTACCAGTTCATCATCGCCAGCCCTGGGCATGAGGTCAACTGCCGGTCGGAGCACTGCTTGCTCTCCGTCAGCGACTCTGTCCATATCCTCGGTCTCAGTGCCCCGCTGACCTGGCCGGAGGAGGTCCCTGTAGCGCAGCGGCCGACCCTGAGGCTCAGCAGCCTCCGCCTCGACCCCGCAACGAACACGGGCACGGTGACGGTCAATGGCATGGACTTTGTGCCCCATTCCCGGATCCATCTCAGCCAGTGTCCGGTGATGCCGGATGGGGGAGTCGGGCAGGATTGCATTCTCGGCTACGGTCTAGCGGTGGAGGCGGGAGAGGACGGGACGTTTGCCGTCACGATGGATGTGTACCCCCTCTTCCAGCGCAACGATGGCAGCTACGTCGATTGCCTTGCGCCATCCCCGGGCTGCGCGATCGCCGACATCGCGCCCGCTGACCGGAACAACCGCGTCTCTCTTGCTGTTCTCGAAGGTGCGGAGTGAATGCGACCTGTCCGTCCCACCGTGCAGCGGTATCTTACCGGCGAACCGAGCTGATCGCGGGCACGCACCCCCGCGAACGCCCCCTTGGGCGGCTCTCCAGGCTCACTGGGTCGCACAGCACAGCGTTCGCGCGCGCCAGGGCTATAACAGGTGGGCTCCAGCATCGGCTGCCACTACCGTGCCGCTATGGCGCCCAGCACCCGCGAGCGCCTGACCGCACTCTGGCCCCCGGCGCGGCTGCGCATCCAGGCCGGCGACCTGGAGCTGCGCTACCTCGAGGACGACCTGATGGTGCAGCTCGCCGACCTGGCCGGCCACGGCGTGCACGAGCCGGAGGCGATGCCGTTCGTGTTCCCATGGACCCGGGGTACGCCGACGGAGGTGGCCCGCAGCCTGCTCGGCTACCAGTGGCGCGCCCGCGCCTCGGTCACGCCGCAGCGCTGGTGTCTGGAGCTGGCCGTGCTGTACTGCGGCGAACCGGTCGGGATCCAGGCGATCGAGGCCGAGGAGTTCCTGGTCGCCGGCATGGTGACCACCGGCTCCTGGCTCGGTCAGGAGCACCAGGGCGGAGGTTTGGGTACCCGGATGCGCGCTGGTGCTGCACCTGGCGTTCCAGAAGCTCGGCGCACAGACCGCCGTCACCTCCGCGTGGGCGGACAACGGCCCTTCGAACGCGGTCTCGACCAGGCTTGGCTACCGCCCGAACGGCAGCAGCAGGCAGGTCCGGGAGGAGATCACCACCGAGCTCCGGCACTACCGAATGGACCGGGAGGACTACCGGGCCCACGCCGCCGCGCATGCCGAGCTCCTCGGCGAGGTGCACCTGGCCGGTGTGGCCGAGCTGCGGGAGTTCTTGGAGATCCCCGTGGAGCCCTGACCCGGCAGCCTCTGTTGTGGTGTGGCTTCGCGGCACCCCATGCGTGCGAACCACACCGTAGGACTGGCGCACGGACCGAAGCGGGCGGCCTACGCCGAGGCCGGGCGCGGCGATCTCTGCCCGCGGGTACCGGCCCCGTGGCATCCTGACCCTGCGGGTGATCCCCGCAGGAGAAGGAGAGTCGATGCCGATTCTGACCACCGCCGCAGATCCGGCGAGTGAAGAGTTCGCAGCCAACGAGGCAGCCCAGCGCGCCCTGGCCACCGAGCTGGGTGACCGGCTCGCGCAGGTGGCCCGCGGTGGCCCGGAGCGCTCCCGCAGAAGGCACACCGAACGGGGCAAGCTGCTCCCGCGGGAGCGCATCCGCACCCTGCTGGACCCGGGCAGCCCGTTCCTGGAGATCGCCCCGCTGGCGGCCTGGGACCTGTACGAGGGCGAGTGCCCGGGCGCCGGGGTGATCGCCGGGATCGGCATGGTGGCCGGCCGGCAGGTGATGGTCCTCGCCAACGACGCCACGGTCAAGGGCGGCACCTACTACCCGATGACCGTGAAGAAGCACCTGCGCGCCCAGCAGGTCGCCGCCGAGAACCGCCTGCCCTGCCTGTACCTGGTGGACTCCGGCGGCGCCTACCTGCCGATGCAGGACGAGGTGTTCCCGGACGCCGAGCACTTCGGTCGCATCTTCGCCAACCAGGCCGCCATGTCCGCCGCGGGTATCCCGCAGCTGGCCGCCGTGCTCGGCTCCTGCACCGCCGGTGGCGCGTACGTCCCGGCGATGAGCGACGAGAGTGTGATCGTCCGTGGGCAGGGCACGATATTCTTGGGCGGCCCGCCGCTGGTGAAGGCCGCGATCGGTGAGGAGGTCACCGCCGAGGAGCTCGGCGGCGGCGACCTGCACGCGCGCACCTCCGGGGTGGTGGACCACCTCGCCGAGGACGACGCGCACGCGCTGGCCATCCTGCGCGACGCCGTCGCGGCCCTACCACCCGCCCCGCCGCCGGTCTGGGACGTGGCCGAGCCCGAGCCGCCCGCCGTGGACCCGGCCACCCTGTACGGCGCGGTCACCACCGACCTGCGTGCCGCCCAGGATCCTCGGGAGATCATCGCGCGCATCGTCGACCGCTCCGAGACGCACGAGTTCAAGGCGACCTACGGCACCACCCTGGTGACCTGCTTCGCCCGCATCCACGGCCACCCGGTGGGCATCGTCGCCAACCACGGCGTGCTGCTGTCCGAGTCCGCGATCAAGGGTGCGCACTTCATCGAGCTGTGCGACCAGCGCGGCATCCCGCTGCTGTTCCTGCAGAACATCTCCGGGTTCCTGGTCGGCAAGGACGCCGAGGCCGGCGGCATCGCCAAGCACGGCGCGAAGATGGTCACCGCCGTGGCCACCACCCGGGTGCCGAAGCTCACCGTGGTGGTCGGCGGCTCTTTCGGCGCCGGCAACTACTCGATGTGCGGGCGCGCCTACTCGCCCCGGTTCCTGTGGATGTGGCCGCAGGCCCGCATCTCCGTGATGGGCGGGGAGCAGGCCGCCCAGGTGCTCACCACGGTGCGCGCCGACCAGGCCGCCGCCCGCGGGGAGGACTTCGACGAGACCGCCGCCGAGGCCCTCGCCGCCCCGATCCGCGCCCAGTACGAACGCCAGGGCAACCCGTACTACGCCACCGCGCGCCTGTGGGACGACGGCATCATCGACCCCGCTGACACCCGCACCGTGGTAGGCCTGGCCCTGGACGTGTGCGCCCGCACCCCGCTGCCCGAGCCGGGCTTCGGCCTGTTCCGGATGTGAGCGCGATGACCTCCATGTTCCACACCGTGCTGGTCGCGAACCGTGGCGAGATCGCCGTGCGCATCATCGCCACCCTGAAGGCCCTGGGCATCCGTGCCGTGGCCGTCTACTCCGATGCCGATGACGGCGCCCCGCACGTGGCCGCTGCGGACGTCGCCGTGCGCCTGGGGCCGGCCCGGGCGAGCGAGTCCTACCTGGACGTGGCTGCCATCGTCGCCGCGGCCCGGGCCACCGGGGCGCAGGCGGTCCACCCCGGGTACGGGTTCGGGTCCGAGAGCCCGGCGCTCGCCCGGGCGTGCGCCGAGGCCGGGCTGGTGTTCATCGGCCCGCCGGTGGCGGCGCTGGAGGCGATGGGGGACAAGATCCGCGCCAAGGAGCTCGCCCGCGCCGCCGGGGTCCCGGTCATCGACGGCGTCGCCGAGCCGCCCAGCGCCACGCCCGCGGGTACGGGGGCCGGCCCGGGTGACGGCGCAGGTCGGGCGCCGGGGGCAGGTGCCGCTGGTACGGGCGACGGCGCAGGTCGGGCGCCGGGGGCAGGTGCTGCTGGTACGGGCGAGAGTCCCCGGGACGCCGCCCTGGTCGAGGCCTGCGCACCTCTCGGCTTCCCGCTGCTGGTCAAACCGTCCGCCGGTGGCGGCGGCAAGGGCATGGTCCGCGCGGACGCCGCCGCCGCCCTGCCGCAGGCGATCGCCTCCGCCCGCCGGGTCGCTGCCGCCGCGTTCGGTGACGACACCTTGCTGGTGGAACGGTTCGTGCCCGCACCCCGGCACATCGAGGTGCAGGTGCTCGCCGACAGCCACGGCCAGCTGCTCGCCGTGGGGGAGCGGGACTGCTCGCTGCAGCGCCGGCACCAGAAGGTGATCGAGGAGGCCCCCGCCATCCTGCTGGACGAGAGCACCCGCGGCCGGCTCGCCGTCGCCGCCCGTGCGGTCGCCGCGAGCGTGGACTACCGCGGGGCGGGCACCGTGGAGTTCCTCGTCTCCGCCGAGGACCCCGCCTCGTTCTTCTTCCTGGAGATGAACACCCGGCTGCAGGTGGAGCACCCGGTCACCGAGGAGACCCTCGGGCTCGACCTCGTCGCCTGGCAGCTGCGGATCGCCGCCGGCGAGCCCCTGGACCTGACGCCTGAGGACCTGCGGCCCCGCGGTCACGCGATCGAGGCCCGGGTGTATGCCGAACGCCCCGAGGACGGCTTCCTGCCCGCCACCGGCACCGTGCAGCACGCCAGCTGGCCGGCCGGGGTGCGCGTGGACGCCGGGATCAGCACCGGCACGCAGGTCAGCGCGCACTACGACCCGATGCTCGCCAAGATCATCGCCATCGGCGCCGACCGCACCCAGGCCCTCGCCCGGCTGGACGCGGCGCTCGCCGAGACCGTGCTGCTGGGGGTGCCCACCAACGTGGACTACCTGCGCCGCGTGCTCGCCACCGACCAGGTGCGCACCGGCACCGCCGACACCACCTTCCTCGACGGTCTCAGCGCCCGGCGGGCCGAGACCGACGGGGCGGGTGACGCACGCGAACCCGCGCACCCGGAGGGCACCCCGGTGGCGGACGCACCGCCCGAGGAGATCCTGATCGCCGCCGCCCTGCTGCGCCACGCCGGCCGCTGGACCGGCACGCTCTGGACCCAGCCGTCCGGCTGGCGGATCGGCGCCACCGAAGGCCCGCGCTATGAGTTCGAGACCGCCACCGGCTCGGTCGCGGTGGTCATCGACGGACCACCGGAGGCTGCCACCGCCCGCCTGGTGACCGCCGAACCAGACGCGGACGAGGACACCACCGCCCGCCCGCAGCACCCGCCCCGGCGGGTGAGCCTGCTACCCCGCCCGGGCTCCGCCGTCGAGCACCTGCTGCGCATCGACGGCACCATGGCGAGACTGCACGCCACCAGCACCGAGGAGGAGGTGTGGCTGCACACCGCCGGGCGCACCCACCGCCTCCGCGACGCCCGACCCGTCACCGCCCGCAGCAGCACCACGGCCGCCGCCGGCGACGGGCAGGTGCGTTCCCCGATGCCCGGCACCGTGGTCGCCGTGCACCAGGGCGGCGCGGCCGTCGTCGCCGCTGACGACCTGCTGGTCACCGTGGAGGCGATGAAGATGGAATACCAGGTGCGCGCAGGCATCCCGGGTAGAATCGAGTGGGAAGCCAGCGTCGGCGACCAGGTCGCCGCGGACCAGGTGCTGGCCACCATCCACCCCGACGGTCCACAAGACCACCCGGGGTGACACCACACGATCCACAAGATCAGACAGGGAAGTCACCATGCCTTACGGGTTCACCGCCGCACACCTCGCGCTCACCGAGAAGGTACGCACCTTCGCCGACGAGGTCGTCCGGCCCGCCGCCTACGACTACGACCGCAAGCGCGAGCTCCCGCTGGAGATCATCGCGCAGATGGGTGAGCTGGGGCTGTTCGGTCTCCCGCTGCCGGCCGACTACGGCGGAGCGGGTGCGGACTACGTCAGCTTCTGCCTCGCCGTGGAGCAGATCTCCCGGGTGGACCAGTCCCTCGGGGTGACCCTCGAGGCCGGTATCGGCCTGGGCGCCGTGCCCATCCTGCGGTTCGGTACCGAGACCCAGCGCCGCACCTGGCTGCCTGACCTGGCCGCCGGCCGTGCGCTCGCCGCGTTCGGGCTGACCGAGGCGGGCTCCGGCTCCGACGCCGGCGGCACCGCCACCACCGCCGAGCTGGTCGACGGACAGTGGGTGATCAACGGCACCAAGCAGTTCATCACCAACTCCGGCACCCCGATCACCTCGGTCATCACCATCACGGCCGTCACCGGGCGGACCACCCGCCCGGACGGGACCACCGCACCGGAGCTGTCCGCCATCCTGGTGCCTGCCGGCACCCCGGGGCTGGAGGTGGGCCCCGCCTACGACAAGATCGGCTGGCACACCTCCGACACCCACCCGCTGACCCTCACCGACGTGCGGGTGCCGGCGGCCAACCTGCTCGGCGAGCGCGGCCGCGGCTACGCCAACTTCCTCACCGCTCTGGACGAGGGCCGGGTGGCCTTCGCCGCCCTGTGCACCGGCGCCGCCCAGGGCTGCCTGGAGGAGGCGCTCGCCCACGCCAAGGAGCGGGAGGTGTTCGGCCGCCCGCTGGAGGCCAACCAGCACGTGGCGTTCACGTTGGCGCAGATGGCCACCCGGGTGCACACCGCCCGGCTCGCCTGGGTGGAGGCCGCGCGGCTGCTGGATGCCGGGGAGCGGTTCAAGCAGCAGGCGTCGATGGCCAAGCTGGTCTGCTCCCAGGCGGCGGTGGCCAACGCCCGGGACGCCTCGCAGATCTTCGGCGGCTACGGGTTCCTCGCCGAGAACGTGGCCGCCCGGCACTACCGGGACGCCAAGGTGCTCGAGGTGGGCGAGGGCACCACCGAGGTGCAGCTCGGGGTGATCGCCCGCGAGCTCGGCCTGTGCGGCACCGGCTTCGGGCCCACGCCCCCGGCGGCGTCCGCAGGTGGTCCGCCGCACGCCGCACCCGCTGTGCCGGCCGCGCCGGGGGCTCGGCCGGGGACCACAGCCGCCGCGCCGGGGGCTGCGGCCGCTGCGGACGAGGCCGCCCCGCCCGCCCCGCTCCGGGCGGTGCGATGAACGCCCCCGAGCAGCCCCGCGAGATCCGCCAGCGCGGCCTGTACTACGAGGAGCTGGAGACCGGCGTGGTCTACCGGCACGCCCCCGGGCGCACGCTCACCGAGAGCGACAACGTGTTCTTCTCGGCGCTGAGCATGAACCCGCAGTCGCTGCACCTGGACGCCGCCTGGTCGGCCACCCAGCCGTTCGGCAAGCCGCTGGTGAACTCCCTGCTCACCCTGGCCACCCTGGTCGGGCTGTCCGTGGCGCAGCTGACCCAGGGCACCACGGTGGCCAACCTCGGCTTCGACAAGGTCACCTTCCCGGCCCCGCTGTTCCACGGCGACACGCTGTACGCCGCCACCGTGGTGCAGGCCAAGCGGCCCTCGGCCAGCCGCCCCGGGGAAGGGGTGGTGACCTTCGAGCACACCGGCCGCAACCAGCATGACGAGGTCGTCGCCACGGCGGTACGCTCGGCGCTCATCCTGTTCGCCCCACCGGGGTGAGATGATGGCAGGCCATCGCGACCGATGGGCCGGCGACGCCCGTCCGAGGCGTCGTGTCGAAGCGAGAAGGGCACTATGAGTACCACGACGTTCACCCTGGGTCCCGCACTGCTGTTCTGCCCGGCCGACCGGCCGGACCGGTACAGCAAGGCTGCGGAACGGTCCGACGGCGTGATCCTCGACCTCGAGGACGCCGTCGCCTCCAAGGTGAGCGCTCGGCAGGCGCTGGTGGCCCACCCGCTGGACCCGGACCACACCATCGTGCGGGTCAGCTCGGTGACCTCCGGGGAGCTCGAGGAGGACCTGTCCGCGGTGCGGGAGGCCGGCTACCACACGGTGATGCTGGCCAAGATGAGCACCCCGGAGGACGTGCAGCACCTGGACGACCTGCAGGTGGTGGCGCTGTGCGAGACCGCCCGCGGGGTGCTCGCGGCCCCCGAGATCGCCGCCGAACCTTCCGTCGTCGGGCTGATGTGGGGCGCCGAGGACCTGATGGTCTCCCTCGGGGGCACCTCCAGCCGGTTCTCCATCAGCACCGGCGGTGTGGCTGCGCCGTACCGTCCGGTGGCCCGGCACGCCCGTTCCCGGGTGCTGCTCGCCGCGCGCGCGTTCGGCAAGGCCGCCATCGACGCCGTGCACGTGGACATCGAGGACATGATCGGGCTGCGCGCCGAGGCCGAGGACGCCGTCGCCTCCGGGTACACCGCCACCGCCTGCATCCACCCGCACCAGGTGCCGGTGGTCCGGGAGGCCTACCAGCCCTCGGCCGAGGCCGTGGCCCGGGCGCGTCGGGTGCTCAGTGAGGCCGCCGGGACCGGGGTGCACCGCATCGATGACCGGATGATCGACGCCCCGATGCTGGTCCAGGCCCAGGCGGTGCTGGACCGCGCGGAACGGCTCGGCACCAGCGACTGAGATGGCCACCGCCTGGCCTCGGCCGCTGCGGGCGCTGCTCGGTATGGCCGGGCTCGGCCCCTCCCCGGAGCAGGTCGGCCGCCGGGTGGCCGGGAAGGTCGTGGTGGTCACCGGCGCCTCGCGCGGGGTCGGCGCCCGGCTCGCCGTGCGGCTGTCCGCGGTCGGCGCCCGGGTGCTGCTGCTCGCCCGCGACGCCGACGCGCTCACCGAGGTGGCCCGCCGGTGCGGGCCGCAGGCGCACCCCTACCCGGTGGACCTGCGTGCTGCCGATGCCGCGGCCGCCATGGGTGAACGGCTGCTCGCCGAGCACGGCACGCCGGCCGTGCTGGTGCACAACGCCGGCCACTCCATCCGCCGCACCGTGGCCGCCAGCACGCACCGGTTCCACGACGTGCAACGGCTCACCGGGGTGAACTTCACCGGACCGGTCGCGCTCACCCTGCCGCTGCTGGCCGCGATGCGTGCCGACGGCGGAGGTCACCTGGTGTGGGTGGGCTCGGCGGGGGTAGGGCTGCCCGGGCCAGGGTTCAGCAGCTACCTGGCGACCAAGGCTGCCTTCGAGGCCTGGCTGCGCTGCCTCGGGCCGGAGGCGGCTGATGGTCTGCGGATCACCACCGTGCAGCTGCCGCTGGTGCGCACCGCGATGAGTGCCCCCACCCGCGGCTACGACCACTTCCCGGCGCTGACTGCGGACGAGGCGGCCGCCCTGCTCTGCCGGGCGATCGTCGACCGGCCCCGGCTGATCAGCCCGTGGTGGGCGCGCGCCGGCGCCGTGGTCACCGCCGCAGCGCCGGGGGCTGCGGAGCGGGTGGCGGCGCTGGCGGCCCGGGCCGGCGGGCTGGCGTCGGATCCTCCGGCGTGCTCCGCGCCGACGAGACCCGGCGGCCGGTGATGACCCGTCCGACCCGGGGCGCCCACGCCTACCGGTCCCGGTGGCACCTGCTGCCGGAGGCGACGGCCCTGCTCCGCGCGGCACGGCTGCGACCGGGCGACCTGCGCGCCCTGCCCGGCCCGCTGGCGAGCGGGATGGCCGGCACACCGCGGCCCACCGGGCTCGGGCTGAGCCTGGCCGGTGTGGGGCTCTGGGCCGCACGACGGGCGGGGGCGGGGCCGGTGCTCATCGACCCCGGTGGCGTGGTCTCCGGTGCTGACCTGCTCGACCTGGTCGCCACCCGGGTGGCCGACCTGCGCGGCGCCGGTGCGGTGCTGGTCCGCAGCGAGGGCGACCGGCACCTGGTGGCCGCGCTGGTCGCCGCCGGCGTGGCCGGGGTGGACGTGGTGCTGGTGAGCCCGCGCGCCGGCGGGGAGGAGCTGGCGGCGGCGCGGGACCGGGTCGAGGAGCTGCGGCGGGCCAGCGTGCCGCCCTCCGACGCATCCGTCGCCGCCGCATCCCGGGGGCGGCCAGGGCCGATCCGGTGGCGTGCGCGCCCGAGGCCTGCTCGGCGGGCACCCGCCGTGGTGCTGCACAGCTCCGGCACCACCGGTCTGCCGCACCCGCGCACGCAGCGGTCGGTGGGCCTGGGGCAGCTGCCCACCGTGGTCTCGCTGGCCGCGGCGCTGGGCGCCCGCCGCGGTGAGCCGATGCTGCTGGCGGCACCGGTGGCGCACGGCCACGGGTTGTCCGCGCTGGCCGCCGCACTCACCCTCGGGGCGCCGGTGCTGCTCGGTGCCACCGCCCGGCCCGACCGCGGTCTGGCGCTGATCGCCGAGCACCGGGTGCGCACCTGGGTGGGGCTGCCCACCCAGCTCGGTGACCTGCTCGGTGCCGCCGGCCGGGACGCCGGCCACGCCGGGGCGCTGCGCGGGCTGCGCCGGGCGGTCACCGGCTCCGCGCCGCTGCCTGTCGAGATCGTCACCGGGGTGCGGCAGGCGATCGGGGAGGTGCTGGTCTGCTATTACGGCACCACCGAGGCCGGCACCGCCACGATCGCCCGGCCCGCTGATCTGGCCGCCGTGCCCGCCACCGTGGGCCGGCCGGCCACCGGGGTGCGCCTGCAGGTCCGTGACCGGGCCGGGCGGCTGGCACCGCTCGGCCAGCTCGGTCAGGTGGTGCTCAGTTCCGGGTGGCGGGCACCGGGGGAACCGGAGTGGGTGCACACCAAGGACCGGGGCCGCCTGGACGCCGAGGGGCGGCTCGTGCTCGCCGGGCGCAGTGACGATGCTGTGCTGGTCGGCGGGCACGTCGTGAGCGTGGCCGCGGTGAGCGACTGGTTGCGCGCCCGCCCCGGCGTGCAGCAGGTGCAGGTGCGCCCGGTGCCGCACGACCGGCTCGGCACCGTGCTCGAGGCCCGGGTGCGTAGCACCGGCTCCCTGGCCGCCCTGCACGCCGAGGCGCGCGCCGCCCTCGGTGACGCCGCCGCGCCGCGCAGGCTGCTGCCCTGGTGAGCACCGGGCTCGCTGGAGCCGACCTGCCCTGGTGAGTACCGGGCCCACCGGAGCCGACCTGCCCGGGTGGGCTCCGCCGTCGACGGTGCGCTGCGGGGCGGGGTGGACGCCCCTGTGCCCACCGACCCCTAGAGTGGCAGCCATGGACTCCGAAGAGCGCATGGCCGTGTTCCTCGACTACGAGAACCTCGCGCTCGGTGCGCGCGAGCACCTCGGTGGGATGACCTTCGACTTCGGGCCGATCGCTGACGCGCTCGCGGTCCGCGGCCGGGTGGTGGTGCGCCGGGCGTACGCCGACTGGTCCTACTTCGACGAGGACCGCCGCTCGCTCACCCGCCACCAGGTGGAGCTGATCGAGATGCCGCAACGGATGGGCGCCTCCCGGAAGAACGCCGCCGACATCAAGATGGTCGTGGACGCCATCGAGATGGCCTTCGAACGCGACTACATCACCACGTTCGTGATGTGCACCGGGGACAGCGACTTCTCCCCGCTGGTGCACAAGCTGCGCGAGCTGAACCGGCGGGTGATCGGCGTCGGGGTGGAGAAGTCCACCTCCCGGCTGCTGCCGCCGGCCTGCGACGAGTTCCTCTTCTACGACCGGCTCGAGGGCGTGGAGGGGCCGGACGAGACCGAGCCGACCGGGCGCCGTCGGCGGGGGCAGCGTGCGGACGGCGCACCGGGTAGCGCTCCGGGTGGCGCCGCGGTCGGGCCGGTGCCCCCGGTCCAGCCCGCACCGGCCGCCGGTGCGGCACCCGCCGTCGGCACACCGGAGGACGAGGACTCCGGTACCCCCGGCCAGCCGCTGGAGGTGCTGGTCGCCCAGACCCTCGCCGGGCTGCAGACCTCCACCAGCGGGGCGATCACCGCCTCGGTGCTCAAGCGCGCGCTGCTGCGCAAGGACCCCACGTTCAGCGAGTCCGACCACGGCTTCCGCAGCTTCTCCGAGGTGCTGCGGCACCTGGCCGAGCGGGGCATCGTGGAGCTGGCGACCGGGCCGGCCGCCGGTGACCCGGAGGTGTCCCTGCCGGAACGGGGCGAGACCGAGGACGCGTTCACGCTGCTGCGCACCGTGGTGGCGTCCGCGAGCGGGCCGGCACCGCTGTCCGGGCTGAAGAACGTGCTGCGCAAGGAACGCCCGGACTTCAGCGAGAAGGCGCTCGGCTACCGCAGCTTCCTGCAGTTCGTCAAGGGTGCCGAGGCAGCCGGGGTGGTGCGCCTGCGCTGGGACGAGGACGCCGAGGACTACCTGATCACCGTGTGACCGGTGACCTGATCACCGTCTGACGGGTGCGGGCGTGGGCGCGAGCACGGTGTGAGCGGTGCGGAGTGCGCCTGCCGAGGGGTGCGGACGGGCGTGCCGCCCTCCGCTAGACTGGGCGCACAGGCATCGACCCGGCCATCACCGGTGAGCCTCCGGAAGAACAGCCCCACGGCCCAGTAGAACCGGACGGGTAGGCCCGTCACAGCCGTCGATGAAGTGGCCGACCCTCAGGGTGGGCAAACGAGGTGGTACCGCGGGACGCGCCTACCGGGTGCGGATCGTCCTCGGAGCAGACCGACCTCGAAGGACCCGCGGATGAGCAGCGAGCGCCACTACCCCCGGCACACCGATGCTGACGGGGTGACCCCCTCCCCGTCGTTCCCAGCCGTCGAAGAGAACGTGCTGGACTATTGGGAGCACGACGGCACCTTCCAGGCATCCATCGACGCGCGGCCTGCCGGTGAGAACGGATCGAACGAGTTCGTCTTCTACGACGGGCCGCCGTTCGCCAACGGGCTGCCGCACTACGGGCACCTGCTCACCGGGTACGTCAAGGACGTCGTACCCCGGTTCCAGACCATGCTCGGCAAGCGGGTGGAGCGCCGGTTCGGCTGGGACACCCACGGCCTGCCGGCCGAGCTCGAGGCCGAACGGCTGCTCGGCATCACCGGCAAGGCCGACATCGAGCGGATGGGCATCGAGGCGTTCAACGCCGAGTGCCGCGCGTCCGTGCTCCGCTACACCAAGGAGTGGGAGGAGTACGTCACCCGGCAGGCCCGGTGGGTGGACTTCGAGAACGACTACAAGACCCTCGATGCCACCTACATGGAGTCGGTGATCTGGGCGTTCAAGCAGCTCTACGACAAGGGTCTGGCCTACGAGGGCTACCGGGTGCTGCCGTACTGCTGGCAGGACGAGACCCCGCTGTCCAACCACGAGCTGCGGATGGACGACGACGTCTACCAGATGCGCCAGGACCCGGCGGTGACCGTCGGGCTGCGGCTGACCCCAGTGGGCGAGCCGCCAGGGATGACCGTCCCTGGCGAGCCGCCGGACGAGCTGCCGGACCCGCTCGACGGTGCGCTCCTGCTGGTCTGGACGACGACCCCGTGGACCCTGCCGGCCAACCTGGCGATCGTCGTCGGCGCGGACATCGACTACGTGGTGGTCGCCTCCAACGCCACCGGCCGGCCGGAACGCTACGTGCTCGCCGAGGCCCGGCTGGCCGCCTACGCCCGCGAGCTGGCCGACGAGGGCACCGAGGACATCACCGAGCAGGTGGTCGAGCGGCTCACCGGCGCCGACCTGCTCGGCCGGTCCTACACGCCGCCGTTCGGCTACTACCTGGGGCACGAGAACGCGTTCCGGGTGGTCGAGGCCGACTTCGTCACCACCGAGGACGGCACCGGGCTGGTGCACACCGCCGGCGCCTTCGGTGAGGACGACAAGGTGGTCACCGACCGGGAGAACATCGAAGCGGTGATGCCGGTCGGCCCGGACGGGAAGTTCACCGCGCCGGTCACCGAGTACGCCGGCCAGCTCGTCTTCGACGCGAACGCCGCGATCATCGCCGACCTGAAGGCCGCCACGAAGGGGCAGCGGACCGCGGACGCGGAGTCTTCGGTGACCGAGGGCACGGTGCTGCTCCGGCACGAGACCTACGACCACTCCTACCCGCACTGCTGGCGGTGCA
>CAZMDO010000008.1:0-4689 GCA_964564445.1 uncultured Ruaniaceae bacterium
TGAGCGCGAGCCTGGAGGATGCAGCATGAGCGTGGCGACCGAGGTGGGAGCGCGGCCGGTCGGCACCCGGCTGGTGGTGCTGTGGGTGCCGGACTGGCCGGTGGTCGCGGCCCTGAACGAGGGACTGGCCGGGGCGCACCAGCCGGTGGCGCTCTACGACGGGCGAGGGGTGGCCGCCCTGTCCGCCCAGGCGCGGGCGCAGGGGGTGCGCCGAGGGATGCGTAAGCGCAGCGCGCAGGCGATGTGCCCGGACCTGGTGCTGCTCGGGGTGGACGAGGGGCGGGACGTGCGCGCCTTCGAACCGGTGGTCCAGGCGCTCGAGGAGGTCGTCCCGCTGCTCACGCCGATGCGTCCCGGGCTGGTGCTCACCGGGGCCCGCGGTCCGGCCCGGTACCTCGGCGGGGAGGAGCAGGTGGCGCAGCAGCTGGTGGGTGCCGCGGCCGAGGCGGGCGCGGAGGCACAGGTGGGGGTGGCCGACGGGCTGCTCGCCGCCGTGCTCGCCGCCCGCGGGGACGCCGTGCTGGCACCGGGCACCTCCGCGGACTTCCTCGCCGGGCGGGACGTGCGCGAGCTGATCCACGTGACCACCACCCGGCAGGCTCGGGCGGAGATGACCGAGCTCACCGGGGTGCTGCGCCGGTTGGGGCTGCACACCCTCGGCGCACTGGCCGAGCTTCCCAGCCGGCAGGTGCACGCCCGGTTCGGCGCGTTGGGGGAGCAGGCCCAGCGGCTGGCCAGCGGGCTGGACGCCCACCCGCCGCACGCGCCCCGGCCGGAGCCGGACCTGACCAGCTCGGCCGACCTGGATCCGCCGGCGAACCGGCTGGACGTCGCTGCGTTCGCTGCCCGGCGGCTGGCCGAGGAGCTGCACCAGCGGATGGTCCGGCGCGGGGTGCTGTGCGGGCTGCTGCGCGTCTTCGCCCGTACCTCCGAGGGCGGTGAGCTGGTCCGCACCTGGCGCATCGACGGTGCGCTGAGCGCCTCTGAGCTCACCGACCGGGTGCGCTGGCAGCTGGACGGCTGGCTGAGCGGGCGCAGCGGACGTCCGCCCAGCGCCCCGCTGACGCATCTGGCGCTCACCGCCGAGGAGGTGATGCCGGCGGCCGCGGTGCAGGAGGGGCTCTGGGGGCGGACCGGCCGCGGCGAGCGGCAGGCCGGCAGGGCGGCGCTGCGGCTCCAGGGGCTGCTCGGGCCGGCCGGGGTGCTGGCTCCGGTGGCCGAGGGTGGTCGTGCGCCGCGGGACCGGATCCGGCTGGTGGCCTGGGGGGACGAGCTGAGCCCGGTGCGCGACCCGGACGCCCCGTGGCCCGGGCAGATCCCCCGACCGCTGCCGGCGCGGGTGCCCGCCGAGCCGGTGCCGGTGCACCTTCTCGATGCTGCGGGTGCGCCGGTGCAGGTGGATGAGCGCGGCCGGCTGAGCGGGGCGCCGGAGGTGGTGGTGGACGTCGAGCGCTCAGGAGGTGGGGACTCCCCGGGCGCAGGGGACTCCCCGGCCGCGGGAGACTCCTCGGGCGCAGCGGGCCGTCGGCTGCCGGTGAGCGGGTGGGCGGGGCCGTGGCCGGTGATCGAGCGGTGGTGGACCGGGCGTGCGGACCGCTACTACCTGCAGGTCACCGGCGCCGGGCGCGCCCTGCTGCTGGGTGGGGATGCCGAGGGCTGGTGGGTCGAGGGCGTCTATGACTGAGGCGACCGCAGCTCGAGCCGCACCACCAGCAGCCGCTCGCCGACCTCGACCGGAAGCGGTTCGTCAGCGGCCAACGACGGCAGCCCGAGGGCGGGGCCGAGCACCCGGGCGGCGAGCGGGTGACGCCGCCGGTAGTCCTCGAGCACGGCGGTCCCCTCCGCGGCCGGGAGGATGTGTGCGCGGGCGGCACGCGGCCGGGACCAGCCGCAGGTCACCCGCACCCGCGGATCGGCGCGCACGTTCCGCAACCACTGGGCCTCCTCGCCGTACCCGGACACCACGTGGATCGTCTCCGGTGCCACGCTCAGCGTCTCCAGCACGACCTGCCGGACCAGCCCGCTGCGCCGGCCCCGGTGCTCCAGGAGCACGATCCGGCGGCTGAGCAGGCCGCCCAACCCCATCCGGTAGAGCACGATCGGCGCACGAGCGATCCGGCGGGGGATCTTCAGCATCCCACCACAGTAGCCCTGTCCTCGGTAGCCCGGTCCTCGGCAGCGGTCCCGTTCCGGGCAGTAGCCCTGTCCTCGGCAGCGAACCGGGAGCACTCCGGGCAGTCGGAGATGATCGGGTGGCGGCACCCGGCGACGTGGGCGAGGAACCGGTCGGTGCTCTCCAGCAGCTCGATGCTCCGTCGGAGTGCAGCTCGCTCCGCGCTGACGATCGCCAGCCGGGCGTCCCGCTCGGCCAGGCCGAGCTCGCGGATCCGGTCCAGGGACAGCCCGACGCGGCGGAGCGTGCGGACCAACCGCGCCTGATCGAGGGACTGGCGGTCGTAGGTGCGGTGGCCCGAAGCACTACGCGGCGGATCGAGCAGTCCTACCGACTCCCAGTGTCGGAGCACATGGGCTGCCACGCCCACGGCCGCTGCGGCGTCCCCGATCCTCATCCCGGCCATCGCCGCCTCCGCATCCCCGCTTTACTTCAGGTCGACCTCAAGTTCTACGGTGTCCGGCACGCGACGGCAAGCCTGCTCTCGCAGCGACGACAGGATGGGATGTGCTGCCATGACAGATCCGACCCACCAACCCAGTGCTTGGGAGCTTTGCGGCGTCGCGGCCAGGACGGTGCGCGGGTTGGTCCGTCCGCGCCGTCCCGACCGCCGGTTCCTGGACTCGATCACCGATGCCGGACTGCCCGATGCGCGGGGCACCGTCTCCGTCCGAGCCCTGCCCCAGGTACGGCGGGCGATCCCCACCCCGGTGACCGCAGAGGGCAGGTTCGCCCCTCGATGGGTGGGCAATGCGTTGACCTCCTTCGTGATCGAGCACCCGCGGGCACGGTTCGTGGCCGAGCCGGGCGTGTGCATCGATCCCGAGCAGCGGGTGATCCCGCAGCTTCCGGCAGCGCTGCGGTGGGCGATGCGCCCGCGGCCCCGGCCGGTGCCCACGGTCACCGTGCTGGAGCAGGGGGCAGTGGGGCCGCTCGACTTCGCGCTACCGACCCACGCGCACTGGGACCACGTCTCCGGTCTGCTCGACCTGCCCGGGCTCGACGTGCACCTGCACCGGGTGGAGAACCAGTGGATCAGCGCCGGAGCGGTCGCGCCCGCAGGTGGGGTGCGGGACGCGCTGCGGCACCGGTCGATCGTCGAGTACGACCTGGACGGGCCTCCGGTGCTGACCTTTGCCGCGAGCCATGACCTCTTCGGCGACGGCACGGTGGTGCTGGTGGACCTGGCCGGCCACACCCCGGGCAGTGTGGGCATCCTCGCCCGCACCACACGCGGCTGGGTGCTGCTGGCTGGGGACGCCGCCTGGCATGGCCTGCAGGTGGAGGACGTCCGGCAGAAGGCGAGCTATCCGGGAGAGCTTGTCGACCACGACCGCGAGGAGACGTTCCGGACGCTGCACCGTCTGCACCGGGCGCGCGCGTCGGTCACCGTGGTGGCCACCCACGACCACGACGCGGTCCGGCCGTGGCGCCGAGGCGCCGAGGAGCAGGCGGTCCGAGAGGGGGTCAGCGAGTCCTGACCAGGGCGTCGAGCACGTCCTCGACACTCACCTCGGTCAGCGAAGGGACCATCCGCTCGACCGGGACCTGCGGGTCCGCCGTGTGCGCGGTGAGGAACCAGACCGAGATGCCAGCACGGTGAGCGCTGGTCGCGCCCGAGACCGAGTCCTCGAACGCGATGCTCCGGAGCGGGTCGACACCAAGCTGGCGCGCCGCGGTCAGGTACGGCTCTGGGTCGGGCTTCGGCTCGGTTACGTCCGCCGAGGAGACCACCGTGCCGAACACCCCGGCGGCGGCAGCGACCAGCTCGGCGCTCGCGGCGGCATTGTTGGTGACCAGGGCGCACGGCACGCCAGCCGCGGCGACGCCGGTGAGCAGCTCCCGGGCGCCGGGCAACCACGGCATGCGGGTGCGGATCTGCTCGGTGACGAACCCTACGGCCTGAGCGATGATCTCCTCGGTCGTGCCGGGCACGCCACGGTCGGAGAGGATGGCCGCCCACCGGGGCATCGGTCGGCCGATGGTGGCGCGGAAGTCCTCCTCGGACCAGGTGACCCCGGCCCGTTCCGCGAGCCTCGTCTGGGCGATCTGCCACTGCGGCTCGCTGTCGATCAGCGTGCCATCCAGGTCGAACAGGGCACCGCCCACCGGGCGCAGGGAGGAGTCCATCACGCCTCCACCGTAGCCGGGCAGCGGAGCGCGGTGGACCGTCAGGACGACGCTCCGCACAGGTCGGGGAAGTGGCCGGGGCTGCGCTGGACGCGCCCCGGCCGCCGCGGCTCAGAAGGGTGGTGGCGGCTCTGGGTCAGGTTGGGGTGGTGGGTGGCCGCCGGCCCCGGGTGGTGGCTGGCTGGCGGGCCCGGGTGGTGGGTGGCCGCCGGCCCCGGGTGGTGGCCGGCTGGCGGACCCGTCGGCGCCCCTGCGCTGGGCCGTGCCACTGCGCTGGGCCAGACCTGCGCGTCCTGCTGATGCGCTGCCCCGCGCTGGGCCGCCGCGTCCTGTTCGTGAGCGGCGCGGTGCTGGTGCGGCGCGCTCTGCTGGTGCGCCACGCCCTG
>CAZMDO010000008.1:4789-29385 GCA_964564445.1 uncultured Ruaniaceae bacterium
GTTCGTGAGCGGCGCGGTGCTGGTGCGGCGCGCTCTGCTGGTGCGCCACGCCCTGGCGCCCGCTCGCTCGGGCAGCGTCGACGGTTCCGATCAGCCGCACCGGGCACGCCGAGGTCAGGCAGCTGGTGCGTGCCGTGGGCGTCCACCAGGTAGGTGGCCCCCGACGGGGCGCGCCAGTAGTACGTGCCCGGGTGCACCATCAGGTAGGTCCACCGGCGGGCGGTCTTCGCCCGGTGATGGCGTCGGCACAGCGGTGCCAGGTTGCACGCGCAGGTCGGGCCCTCGGGATATGGCGTGATGTGGTCCAGGTCGCAGGCACGCGCGGGGCGGTGGCAGTGCGGGAAGACGCACTCCAGGTCCCGGGTGCGGACCTGCGCACGCAGTCGGTCAGGGATCTCGTAGGTGCCCACCGGGTGGTGGGCGGCGATGTCCAGCACCGGTTGGATCTTCACCTTCGCGCCGGTGCACCACCGCGTGATCTGCTCGACGCTTGCGGGGGCGAGGGTGTTCTCGCACCGGCCCACCGGCTCGGCACCGTCCAGAGCCGCCTGGGTCAGGTGCAGCACCAGCAGCACGTGCCGCCGCGACCCGGGCGGTGCGGGAGCCGTGGCCCCGGCGCTGGTCTCTCCCTCCGCCCGCGCAGGCATGGGTACCTCACCGCGGGCGAGCATGCCCAGCGCCTTGGCCCGGCGAACGCCCAACGACTCCGTCGAGCCCGCCTCCACCATCGCCGCGGCCAGCTCTCGGATCGCGTGCTCCAGGTCGACGGCGTCGGCATCGTCGATCAGCCCGTCGATGCCGGTCAGACCGATGCCACCGGCCCCGAGCATCCGCGGATCGGTACCGGCATCGCCCAGGTGGACCTGCACGTCCCGGGCATCCTCGGCGTCGTCGCCAGCTTCATCCTGCTCGTCGCTCTGGCCGGTATCGGCATCGTCGGCGTCGCCGGTGCCGTCAGGGTCGTCCGTACTGGTCTCGCGCAGGCTCTCCTCGTGACGAGCCAGTGCCGCCTGCACGCACCGGTCGACCTGAGCCCAGGAGCAGGAGCCGAGCACGCTCACCAGCTCGGCATCCACCTGCGTGGCGGCCGGTGCGGGCAGGAGCTGGGTCTTCTCCGCCACCCGCAGCGCCCGCCACAACGCCACACCGCCGCCTCGGCACCGGTCCCAGATCAGCGGCAGCCGGTAACCCAGCTCGGTGATGCCGCCGACCAGCCGGGTCGTCGAGACCACCGACCGGCGCAACGTCGCAGCCAGGTCGACGAGGCCCAGGTCGGACACCAGCGGCGCCCCGTCCCCGGCGATGGCCACCGGACGCGCGGGGATCAGCCCGTCGGCATCCCGCTGCATCCGGCGCGCGCCCAGCTCGTCGGCTCCCGCGAACGGCCGCGGCGGCGGCTCCGCGATGCTCCCGGCCTCGGCGCCGCACCGGTCCGGCTCGGCCGGGACCTCGTTCTCCTCCACCCACTCCAGCAGGACCTCGGCTCGGGTCAGCAGCCCCCGGTCTATCCCCGCCTCGATCATGGCCACATCCTCGAGCACGCTGCCTCGGCCCAGGCGGTGCCCGGGGATGAGGGAGAGCGGCTGTGTGACCATGGAACCAGTCAAGCACCGACCACTGACATTCCTCAGGATCGGCGAGATTTCAACGAAAACCGCCCCTCCGTCGTCGAGCTGGGCTGGCCGCGACCACAGCCGGCGGTGGATGGTTGGCTGGGCCACCGCGCCTGGGGCGCCGCGTCTGGGCCACCACGGCTGTGTTGCCACGAGAGCGTCCGCCGCAATCCGGTGTCTCGTGCGCGCGATGGGGGACATGCCCGCTGTGGCGAGCAGCGGAGACGAGCGGCTATAGTAGAACGCATGTTCGAGCAAGGTGTGCATCGGCACCGCAGACGGAGCCCGCGATGAGTCACCGCAGACGGAGCCCGCGATGAGTCGCCGCAGTCGCGGCGGAGCCGCCTATGCCGAGCTGCATGCCCACTCTGCGTTCAGCTTCCTGGACGGCGCCAGCCAGCCCGAGGAGCTGGTCCTGGAAGCGGTCCGGCTGGGTCTGTCCGCGATCGCGATCACCGACCACGACGGCCTCTACGGCGTGGTCCGGTTCTGCGAGGCCGCTGCGGCCGCACCGATCCCCACCGTCTACGGCGCCGAGCTGAGCCTGGACGCCACCACCCGGCCCACCGGCATGCCCGATCCGCAGGGCACCCACCTGCTGGTGCTGGCCCGGGGCCCGGAGGGGTACCGCCGGCTGTCCCGGTCGATCGCCCGCGCCCACCTGGCCAGCGGCACCAAGGGCGAGGCCCGCTACCAGCTCGACGAGCTCGCCGACCTGGCCGCCGGCAACTGGTTGGTGCTCACCGGCTGCCGCAAGGGCAGCGTGCGCCGCGCGCTCGAACCCCGCCCCGGTGAGCTCGACCTGCCCGCCGCCGCCCGCGAGCTGGAGGTGCTCACCGACTCCTTCGGCGCCGACAACGTGGCCGTGGAGATCACCGCCGGCGGCGACCCGCTGGACTCGGTGCGCACCGACGCGCTCGCCCAGCTCGCCACCGACGCCCACCTGCCCCTGGTGGCTACCGGTGCGGTGCACTGCGCCACCCCCGCCGACCAGCACCTGGCCGACGTGCTCGCCGCCGTCCGGGCTCGCTCCACCCTGGAGGAGATGGCCGGCTGGCTGCCGCCCCGGGCCGCGTACCTGCGCAGCCCGGCCGAGATGCTCACCCTGCACCACCGCCACCCCCAGGCGGTGGCCACCAGCGCCGCTCTGGCCGCCGAGTGCGCCTTCGACCTGCACCTGGTGGCCCCGAACCTGCCGCCCTGCCCGGTGCCGTCGGGGCACACCGAGGCCACCTGGCTGCGCGAGCTGACCCTGCGCGGCGCCCGGGAGCGGTACGGCCCGCCGGAGTCGTCCGACCCGCCGGGGGCGTACGAGACCATCGCCCGGGAGCTGGAGATCATCACCGCGCTGGACTTCCCCGGCTACTTCCTCATCGTGCACGAGATCGTGGAGTTCTGCCGCAGCCAGGGCATCCTCTGCCAGGGCCGCGGGTCGGCCGCGAACTCCGCGGTCTGCTTCGCCCTGGGCATCACCGCCGTGGACGCTGTGCGGCACCGGATGCTCTTCGAACGGTTCCTCTCCCCGGGCCGCTCCGGACCGCCGGACATCGACCTGGACATCGAGTCCGGCCGCCGGGAGGAGGTGATCCAGCACGTGTACACCCGCTACGGGCGCACCCATGCCGCGCAGGTGGCGAACGTGATCTCCTACCGCCCGAAGTCGGCGATCCGGGACGCTGCCCGCGCCTTCGGCCACGACGTGGGCCAGCAGGACGCCTGGTCCAAGAACGTGGAGCGCTGGGGGTCCCTGGTCGGGGAGGAGGTCGGCGCCCCCGACCAGGTGGTCGAGATCGCCGAGCAGATGCTCCGCCTGCCCCGCCACCTGGGCATCCACTCCGGCGGGATGGTGCTCTGCGACCGGCCGGTGATCGACGTGTGCCCGGTGGAGTGGGCCACCATGCCCGGGCGCACCGTGCTGCAGTGGGACAAGGACGACTGCGCCGACGCCGGGCTGGTGAAGTTCGACCTGCTCGGCCTGGGCATGCTCACCGCACTGCGGCTGGCGTTCGAGGAGATCGAGCGCACCGAGGGGCTCACCCTGGGCCTGCACTCGCTGCCGCAGGAGGACCCGGGCGTGTACGACCTGCTCTGCGCCGCGGACACCGTGGGGGTGTTCCAGGTGGAGTCCCGCGCACAGATGGCCACCCTGCCCCGGCTGAAGCCGCGCACCTTCTACGACATCGTGGTGGAGGTGGCCCTGATCCGCCCCGGGCCGATCCAGGGCGACGCGGTGCACCCCTACATCAACCGCCGCAACGGCCGGGAGCCGGTCACCTACCTGCACCCGTTGCTGGAGCCGGCGCTGGCCAAGACCCTCGGCGTGCCGCTGTTCCAGGAGCAGCTGATGCAGATCGCCATCGACGTGGCCTCCTTCTCCGCCGCCGAGGCCGACCAGCTGCGCCGGGCGATGGGCTCCAAGCGGTCGGTGGAGCGGATGGAGGCGCTGCACTCCCGGCTGCTGGAGGGGATGGCCGGCAACGGGGTGCCGCGGGAGGTGGCCGAGCAGATCTTCGAGAAGCTCAAGGCGTTCGCCGACTTCGGCTTCCCGGAGTCGCACGCGTTCTCCTTCGCCTACCTGGTCTACGCCAGCGCCTGGTTGAAGGTGCACCACCCGGAGGCGTTCTACGCCGGGCTGCTGGCTGCCCAGCCGATGGGGTTCTACTCCCCGCAGACCCTGGTGGCCGATGCCCGCCGCCGCGGAGTGGTGGTCCGCCGGGCCAGCGTGGTCGCCTCCGGGGTGCAGGCGCAGGTGGAGTGCGGGCAGGTCGGGGAGGGGGTCGACGACGGCGCGTCCGCCTCGCGTAGGCCGCTCACGCGGGTCCGGGGTGCTGGGGAGGGGGTCGACGACGGCGCTCTCGCCGTGCGTCTGGGCCTCGCCCCGGTCCGGGGTATCGGGGAGAAGACCGCCGAACGGCTGGTGCAGGCCCGGGCGGAGGCGCCGTTCGCCGACCTAGCCGACCTGGCCCGGCGGGTGCGGCTGACCGCAGCCCAGCTGGAGGCGCTGGCCACCGCGGGGGCGCTGGCGGACCTGGGGCACGAGCGCCGGGAGGGGCTGTGGCTGGCCGGGGCGCTGGCAGCGGAGAGCGGCACCCGCAGCGGCGGCTGGGTCCAGGAGCCGTTGCCGCTGACCGCGGTGGGCACCAGCGTGCCCGAGCTGCCCGCGATGGACGAGGTGTCCACCGCGGTGGCGGACGTGTGGGCCACCGGGGTGTCGGTGGACTCCTTCCCCACCCAGTTCCGCCGGGCGGACCTGGACGCCGGGGGAGTGCTGCGGGTGGCCGACGTGCCCGGAGCCGGGGCCGGCACCCGGGTGCGGGTGGCCGGGGTGGTCACCCACCGGCAGCGCCCGGCCACCGCCGCGGGGGTGACGTTCCTGTCCCTGGAAGACGAGACCGGGCTGCTGAACGTGATCTGCTCGACCGGGTTGTGGCAGCGCTACCGGACGGTGGTGCGTGGCAGCGCCGCGCTGGTGGTGCGCGGGGTGGTGGAGCACGCCGACGGCGTCACGAACCTGATGGCCGACCAGGTCACCGCGCTCAGCCTGCGGGTGCCGAGCCGGTCCCGCGACTTCCGTTGACCACCTCGTCCTCGGCCATCGGCGGATCCACGGTGCGCAGCCGGGAGTAGACCGCCCAGACCACCGCGACGATCGGGATCACGATGATCGCCCCGAGGATGCCGGCCACCAGGGTGCCGGCGGTCACCGCCAGCGCCACCACCACCGGGTGCAGGGAGACCTGCTTGCCCATCACCAGCGGTTGCAGCACGTGCCCCTCGAACTGGCCGATCAGGGCGATGAAGATGCCGACGATCACCGCGTTCAGCGGACCGTTGACCGCCAGCGCCACGATCATCGCGATGATCATCGCCGCCGGGGCACCGACCAGTGGGATGAAGGCACCGATGAACACCAGCACCGCCAGCGGCGCCGCCAGCGGCACCCCGGCGATGAGCAGCACGATGAACGCCAGCACACCGTCGACGAAGGCGATGATCACCGTGCCGCGGGCGTACCCGGAGAAGGTGTACCAGCTCACCCCGCCGGCGACCATCCACTTCTCCCGCAACCGGGTGGGCAGCTGGTTGATGAACCAGCGCCACATCTCGTTCCCACGGGCGAGGAAGAACACCGTGCAGAAGATCGCCAGCGCCATGATCGCGAACGTCTCGAATACCGACCCGGCGCCCTCGGCGGCCCGGTTCAACAGCTCGGACTGGTTCTCGTTCACCCAGTCCAGGGCGGCATCCGACCACTCCTCAAGCTGCTCGGTGGTGATCGAGATCCCGAACGGGAGGTGCTGGGCGATGTCGAACAACTCGTTCAGACCGTCGGAGAACCGCTCCGACAGGGTGCTCCACTGCCCGGTCACCGAGGTGACCACGTAGGTGATCAGCCCGCTGACCACCAGGAACGCACCCAGGATGGACAGCCCCGTGGCCAGCGGCCGAGGCATCACCCGGTCCATCACGTTCACGAACGGGCGCAGCACTGCGGTGAACACCAGCGCCAGGAACACGGCGATGAACACCAGCTGGATCCGGGCGGTGGCCCACACGAACAGGGACACCACCGCGATCACCAGCAGCAGCCGCCAGGACCAGCCGCCGGCCTTGACCATCCACCGCGGCACACCGTCGCCCGTGTCCTCCGCGCGAAGGTGCCGTTCCGGCAGGCGGTGCGCGTGCAGGCGAGCGCCCCGAGCCGGCGACCGGGTCAGCTTCGGCCGTTCGGTCGCCCGGGCCGTGGTCCGGCGTCGGGTGGTCATCTTCACGTCGCCAGTCTGCCCCAGGAGCTCAGTTCGTGCGTGGACAGACGCACGAACAGAGTGGATCAGCCGTAGGCGAGCCGGTACCAGACCGCCGCCTGGTGCAGGTCGCCGAGCGCCGCCTGCTGCCGTGCCGGGTCGGTGAACGTCTCCAGCTGCCACAGCAGCGCCTCGATGGTGCGGGCCAGCGCCCACTCGCAGATCCGCAGCGCGGGGATACCCAGCACCCCGGAGGCGAGCTGGACCCGGTGGTGCATCAGGGCGGCCGGATCCGGGGCGGTCAGCGGCTGGTCCACCTGCGCCAGCAGCGGCCACAGGTCGTAGGCGGGGTCGCCGATCATCGGCTTGGGATCGATCGCCAGCCAGTGCCCGGGACCGGAGGTGGGGGCGTCCAGGATGAGGTTGCCCGGGTTCAGGTCACCGTGCAGCAGCACCACCGGCCCCGGGCGCGCTCCGGGGGTGCCGAACGCGCGCAGCAGGTCCAGCCCGGCGCGCACCAGGTGCTCACCGCCGGTGAGCATCGCGGCCCACCGGTCGGCGCGGGCGGCGGCCAGGCCCGCCCAGTGCGCGCTCACGGTCGTCAGCTCCGGCATCGGGGCACCGGTGATGTCGGCCTGGTGCAGGTTGCGCAGCACCTCCAGACCGTGCCCGAGGCGCAGGTCGGCGGGGGAGGTGTCGTGCAGCAGCGGGACGCCCGGGTGCGCCCGGCGCAGCAGCAGCGCCCAGTCCGGGCCGTGGTGGTCGAGGAGCTCGACGGCGGCCCAGCCGTGCCAGGCGCGCAGCGCGGCTGCCTCGTGCCGGGCCTCGTCGTGCGGGTAGGAGATCTTCAGTACCACCGGGGTGCCGTCCGGCAGGGTGCCCGGGGCGGTCCAGGCGGCCGTGCCCACCCCGAACGGTTCGGCCAGGTGCAGCTGCCAACGCTCCTGTGCCCGGTGCACCAGGTGCGGCAGACGTTCTAGCCAGGCAGCTCCGGGTGCGGTCGCGCCCACGCCCTCGAGCAAGGAGCGAGGCAGGGGGACGGCCGCTGTCGGCCCGGACCCCGGGTGCGGCGATGGCGGGAGCACGCGCCCACTCTAAGCGCCTGCACGCCCGTTAGGCTTCCCCCATGGAGACAGTGCGCTGGGGCATCGTCGGGGTCGGCGACGTGACCGAGACCAAGAGCGGCCCGGGCCTGCAGCAGGCTGAGGGGTCCGCACTGGTGGCGGTGATGCGCCGCGACGGGGCGAAGGCCGCCGACTACGCCCGCCGGCACGGGGTGCCGCGTTGGTACGACGACGCCGACGCCCTGATCGCCGACCCGGAGGTGGACGCCGTGTACGTGGCTACCCCGCCGGACTCGCATGCCGACTACGCCGTACGCGCGCTGCGCGCCGGCAAACCGGTGTACGTGGAGAAGCCGATGGCGCGCACCGCCACCGAGTGCGAGGAGATCCTGTCCGCCTCCCGCCGGGCCGGGCTGCCGGTGTTCGTGGCCTACTACCGGCGCGCGATGCCCCGCTTCGCGACGGTCAAGGAGCTCCTCGAGGGCGGAGCCATCGGCCAGGTGCGGGCGTTCCGGATCGAGAACTTCGCCCCGGCGGTGCACGTGGACGCCTTCCGGGTGCGCGGCTCGGGCCCCGCCCAGCCCGGGGCCGACCTGGGCTGGCGGGTACGGCCCGAGATCTCCGGCGGGGGACTGTTCGTGGACCTCGGTTCGCACACCCTCGACCTGGTGGACCACCTGCTCGGCCCGGTGACCCGCGTGCACGGGTTCGCCCACAACACCGCGGGCGCCTACCCGGCCGAGGACCTGGTGAGCGCCACGTTCGAGCTGGGCTCCGCCGTCGCCGGCACGGGCCTGTGGTGCTACGCGGCTGGTGAGACCCGCGACGAGGTGGAGATCATCGGCAGCGCCGGCTCGTTGACCTTCTCCTCCTTCGGCCAGGACCCGCTGCGGCTGCGCACCGCCGGCGGCACCGAGGAGATCGACGCCCCGTACCCGGCCACCGTGCAGCAGCCGCTGATCCAGACCGTGGTCGACGAGCTCACCGGCCGGGGCACCTGCCCGAGCACGGGGCAGAGCGCGGTCCGCACCGCCCGGGTGGTGGACGCGCTCCTCAGCGGCTACCGGCAGGAGCACGGCATCACCTTCTGAGGGCACGGTCGCCGTCCGACGGTAGGTGAGGCTGGCCTGCTATCAGGTGAGGCACACCTACTTTTCCGCATGATTCCGCCGATTAGGGCAGACTCACCTTGCTAGCGCACCGGCGTCGTTTGGGCTTACATGGATGTCATGACCTTCCGTGTGAACGACCTCCATGACCCACACGAGGACCTCGCCAGCCGACTGAACTGGCTGCGCGCCGGGGTGCTCGGTGCCAACGACGGGATCGTCTCCGTGGCCGCGGTGGTGGTCGGCGTCGCCGGCGTGACCCGCGAGGCCGGACCGATCCTGGTGGCCGGGCTGGCCGCCGTGCTCGGTGGCGCGATCTCGATGGCGCTCGGGGAGTACGTGTCGGTCTCCAGCCAGACCGACTCCCAGCGTGCGCTCGGGGTGGACGAGGACGAGGTGGTCAGCCCGTGGCACGCGGCCCTCGCCTCCGCGGTGGCGTTCCTGGCCGGGTCGGTGCTGCCGATGCTGGCGATCCTGCTGCCCCCGGCCGGCATCCGGGTGCCGGTCACGTTCGCCGCGGTGCTGGTGGCGCTGGCGGTCACCGGTGCGGTCGGCGCCTGGATCGGTCGGGCCGACCCGGTGCGTGCGGCGGTCCGGGTGGTGCTCGGTGGCGCGCTCGCGCTCGCGGCCACGTTCGCGGTCGGCTCCTGGCTGGGTGCCTCCGGCATGCTCGCCTGATCGAGTCTCGCGTCCGGGCCGCTGCGCGCTACCGTGAGGAGCACCCGGTGAGCAGGAGGTAGGTCGTGACGTCCACGCAGGAACCCAGCAGCGGACCCGTGGTGCGGATCGCCTACCTCCGCGCCAAGGCCGGGCAGCGGGAGGCGCTCCTCGCCGCCGCCCGGGCGAACACCGAGGACGCCGTCGCCGCCGGAGCGCTCAGCGCCGAGGTGTGCAGCGAACCGGACTCGCCCGAGGACGTGCTGGTGATCTCCCGGTGGGCGAGCCTCACCGCAGTGCAGGACTTCCTCAGCTGGCACGAGAGCCACGCGCACGAACGCCTCGGGGACCATGCCGAGGGCAGGCCGCGTGCCGTGCACTACCCGGTGCACTCCTCGGCAGGTGTCCCACGCCGCTCCTAGAGTGGGCCCATGGGAATCGACGCAGCGGGAACCATCGACATCAAGGACCTCGGCACCGTGACCCGGCTGGGCTTCGGGGCCATGCGCATCACCGGTGCCGGCATCTGGGGTGAGCCCGCGGACCCCTTTGCGGCACGCGCAGTGGTGCGTTCCGCCGTCGAGCAGGGGGTGGACTTCATCGACACCGCGGACTCCTACGGTCCGGAGGTGAGCGAACGCATCCTCGCCGAGGTGCTGCGCCCCTACCCGGCCGGGCTGCGCATCGCCACCAAGGCCGGCCAGGCGCGCACCGGCCCGAACCAGTGGATCCCGCTCGGCCGGGCGGAGTACCTGCGCCAGCAGGCCGAGCTGAGCCTGTGCCGGCTCGGGGTGGAGGCCCTCGACCTGTTCCAGCTGCACCGGATCGACCCCAAGGTGCCCACGGCCGAGCAGTTCGGCGTGATGGCCGACCTGCAGCGCGAAGGCAAGGTCCGCGCTCTCGGCCTCTCCGAGGTGAGCGTGGCGCAGGTGCGCGAGGCCGAGGAGCACTTCACCGTGGCCTCCGTGCAGAACCGGTACAACCTCACCGACCGCCGGTCCGAGGACGTGCTCACCTACTGCACCGAGAAGCAGATCGCGTTCATCCCCTGGGCGCCGCTGGACGCGGGCCGGGCGAGCGAGCCCGGCGGGACGGTGGACACCCTCGCCCGGCGGCTCGGTGCCAGCCAGCACCAGGTCGCCCTCGCGTGGCTGCTGCAGCGCTCACCGATGATGCTGCCGATCCCGGGCACCGGGTCGGTGGCGCACCTGACGGAGAACCTGGCCGCGGCCGACCTGGTGCTGGATGCCGACGCCGTGGCCGCGCTGGACGCCGTGGGCTGAGCCCGCCGGCGCCCAGGCTGAGCCGGGCGCGGCGGGTGGGTCAGGCTCGCCCGCCGCGCCGCCTACGCACCAGGAGACCGCCACCGATCACGAGCGCGAGGCTGAGGGCGGCGAGCCCGAGCACCCCGGCCGCACCGGTCGGGGGGATCGGCGACGGTGTGGTGGGCGGTTCGGGCGCGGGCCCCGGCGGGGTCGGTCCGGGTGGCGTCGGGCCCGGCGGGGTCGGCGCCGTGCTGGTGGTGTGCTCGGTGGAGCAGCTCTCGACGCACGCACCGTCCGCACTGGGAGTGGCCACGTTGCGCAGCTGGGCGTCGTAGGCGTCGGCGTTGATCAGGACGGCGTAGCTCACCTCGGCCTGCTCACCCACCGCGAGCGAGGGTACCTCCCAGGTCAGCGTGCTGCCGGAGAGGGTCAACCCAGGGACGGGTTGCGTTCCACCCGGACGACCATGTTGGACAGGTCGGCCTCCGGGAAGATGTCGTTGGCCTGGTAGGAGCCGCTGAAGGTGTAGGTGGTGACGTTGCCGCTGGTGGACTCGGTGTAGTCGGTGAACTCCGTGGTGTCGCAGTCCGCTCCGGGGCCGGCCTCCTGCAGCACCGAGCAGAACACGACGCTGTCCATGTCGGTGACCCGCAGGTACGGACCGAGCGGGTCGGTGAAGGTCACGTACCCGTCGGTGTTCGGGTCCGGGCTGGTGGTCTCGAGCGGAAGCACCGGTGCTTCGGTGAGCACCTCCTCGGCGATGCGCTCGAACACGTTGACCAGCTCTTCGGCCGTGTTCGGCGCGTCGAAGGTGGTGTTGTAGCGCAGATCCTCGTACGACGGGTTGTACCTGGCGGCCAGGACGTCACCGGAACCACTGCCGATGGTGCCGCTGACCTGATTGACCCGGTAGGTGTCGTTGCTGTTGACGGTCACCGTCGGCCGGTCGCCGTCGTCGTAGGTGTTCATCGCGCTGGCGAAGTCCCGGAGGATCGCGTTCGCCCCCGTCTCGCCCTGCGCCGGCAGCTGCCCACGCGGGTCGAGGGTGGCGTAGGCAAGGTTGCGCCCGGCGGCGGCGCTGATCGCCGAGACGCCCAGGCCGACCGTGTAGATGTTGGTCTCGACATCCGCAAAACCGTGCTCGCGGTTGAAGGCCTCGTCGTTGTAGACGTCGGTGACCCGGGCCTTGCCGAAGGCGGCGGAGAGGGCGGCGAGGAAGCCGTTGCCGTAGTAGGCGCCCGACCCCGGACCCTGCGTCGCCGTGCCGGTCAGGTTCCACCAGGACCCCTCGTCGGCGGAGTAGGTGGGTTGACCGTCGGAGAAGAGGATCACGCTGGGAATGTGCTGCTCATAGCCCGCGAGATCGATGGTGCTCTGGTCCGCCAGCGTGGACAGACCCAGGCTGATGCCGCGCTGGATGTTCGTCCCCTGCGATGCCGTACCCACGTATCCGACCCGGAAGGTCCCCTCGGCGCTCTGGATCGACATGTACCCGTTGTCGTCCGGCGGGCCGAAGACCAGGTAGTCGTCGGTGCCCGGCACCGTCTGCGGTGCAGTCAGCGGGCTGACCACGTTCGCGCCCTGCCCGAAACAGACGATGCTCACCCGCGCGTTCGGATCGGCCGCGATGATGTGCTTGATGGCAGCGTTGACGCCCTCGACCATCGCGTACGCGCGGGAGTTGAGGTAGGAGTTGGATGCTGTCGTGCTGGGTGAGTTGCAGTCCTGCTCGTTGTCGACGCAGAACCGCATCGAGCCCGAGTTGTCGAGCACGAGCGCCAGATCGATCACCGGCCGGCGGGTCGACTGCACCTGGCGGGTGGTGCCCAGTGCCGAGAGCGCAACCGCCATCTCGTCGTCGGCGATGCCCAGCGTGTGGTCCACGCCGGCGTCGTTGGCCTCCGCGTCGTTGCGGAAGACCGTCTTGTCGGTCCAGATACGGCCCGGGTTGATCGACTGCCCGCTCACGCCGTCCAGAGCCGACTCCGATCCCGGATGCCGGTGGAACGTGGGGTGGTCGGCGACCGAGCTCTGGGGCGTCTGGCCGCCTTCGACGGGAGCCGCCTGGGCAGGCGTCGCCCCCTGGCCCACCCAGAGCCCGGAGGCGAGAACGGCGGTCGCAGCCAGTGCGGCGACGGCAGGTCGCCGACGGCCCGATCGCGTACGTCGGTCGTCCGTGGCCCTGCGTCGTTGGTGTGCCACGACTGCCTCCCGTACCGCCCTTGGTGGAACCCGGACGAGCCGGAGCTCGCTGTTCGGGCCGCGTCGAGTATCCCGCCAGAAGCAGGTTGTCCGCAAGACCAACGACTAGCCCATCGCGCGACCTCGGTCGGTCGCTAGGCCGACCCGCCGTGGGAGTCGCGGCCACCGCCGACGCGTCCTGCGCTAGCGTGCCCACTATGACGGGTGCCCAGGCTCCACCGGTGCACGGGGGCACCGACGGCACGGTCCCGCACCCGTTCAGCACGGTCCAGCTGCAGTTCGGTGCGGTCATCCTCGTCTCGGTGGGTGTGGTCGCCCTGGTGGGGGCCGTGCAGCGACCGGTCACGCTCGTGCTCGGGCTGGCAGCGGTCGCGATCGCCACCGCGATGGCGATGCTCCTCCCGTGGCGCCGGCTACCCCGCCGGCTCGCGGCGGTGGTTCCTGCGATCGACATCGTCGCCATCGGCCTGCTGTACGACAGCAGCCCGTCGAGCGGGTTCTCGTTGCTGTGGATGATCCCGGTGATCTGGTGCGCCTGGTCCTTCCGGCTCTTCGGCGCGGTCGCGTCCGTGCTCGTGGTCTGGGCGTTGTACTGGACGATGACGGTGACGCTCCGCACGGAGGTGTCGCCGGCGTTCACGCTGATGTTCCCAGCCGCGCTGGGCCTGCTCGCCGCCATCACCTACGTCGTCGGACGCCAGGCCCGGGCCCAGCGGGCCCTGCTCGACCGGCAGGCGCTCGCGCTGCGCACCGCCACCGCGCGGGCGCACCGGCAGGAGAGCCTGGTCACCGAGGTGCTCGACAGCGTCGACTTCGGGGTGCTGGCCCTCGCACCGGACGGTTCGATCCTGATCACCAACGACGCAGCCTCGCGACTGCAACGGGTCAGCGAGGAGGCCGGCGACGCGGTCTATGCCGCCGACGGCTTCACCCAGGTCCACGGCGCCGCCCGGCTCAGCGAGCGGGCGCGCGCCGGGGAGGCGTTCGCGGGTGAGCTGGTCTGGTACGGCAAACCCGGTTCGGCCGGCCGCCGTGCCCTTCAGCTGACCGCCCGCGGGCTGCACGGGTTGCACGGGGAGGTGGCCGGCCGCGTGATCGTCGCCCGTGAGGTCACCGAGGAGCAGCTGGCGCTGCGGGCACGCGACGACCTGATCGCCTCGGTGTCGCACGAGCTGCGCACCCCGCTGACGTCGATCGTCGGCTACCTGGACCTGGTCGCCGATGACGACACCCTCACCCCGCAGACCCACCACAGCGTGCAGGTGGCCCAGCGCAACGCCGAACGCCTGCTCGAGCTGGTCACCGACGTGCTCGCCGTCTCCGCATCCTCCCGGATGGGGCTCGACCTCCGGGTGGAGGCACGCACGGTGGACCTCGCCGACCTGGTCGAGCCGGCGATCGAGGCGGCCCAGGTCCGCGCACGGGACCGGGAGATGACCATCGATGCCTCCGCCGTCGAGCACACCCGCGCCCTGGCGGATCCGCAGCGGATCCGCCAGGTGGTGGACAACCTCATCGAGAACGCCGTCAAGTACGGTCGCCACGGCGGACGGATCGAGGTCGGCTGCGCCGCCGACGGTAGCCATGGCTGGATCGTGGTGCGCGACGACGGTCCCGGTATCGCCGCAGCCGACCAGGTGCACCTGTTCGACCGGTTCTACCGGGCCCAGGCCGTCCGGAACACCTCGACCCACGGCAGCGGTCTCGGTCTGGCGATCAGCCGCGACATCGTGCGCGCCCACGGCGGCGAGCTCACCCTGACCAGCGCACCCGGCGCCGGGGCGACCTTCGTGGTGCGGCTGCCGGCCACAGCCGCTGAGGGGGCGAGATGAGCTGGCTCGACCCGGTCACGATGGGCGCCGCGACCGCCCTGGTGGTGGTCGTCTGCGGCGTGCTCTACCTGGTGGACACCCGGTACCGTCGCGGCAACGCCGCTGCCGGGCTGTGGTCGGTGGCGTTCATCTCCGGCATCCTGACCACGCTGTCCTACCTGGTCTGGACCGCGGTCGACGACGGATGGTCAGCGGGCATGGTCGGTAACGCGGCACTGGTGCTCACCATCGGCATGCTGTGGCTGGGGTGCCTGCGGTTCAACGGCCGGCTCAGCCCGTGGGCCGCTGTGGTGGTCGGCGGCTCGGTGCTGCTCACGGTCCTCGTGCAGCTGGTCGCGGGAGCCGCCGGCGGACCCTGGGGCGGGGCGTGGGCGCAGTTCGTCTCCGTGGCCGTGCTCGCGGCGCTCGGTGCCGTGGCGAGCCGGCGTGGTCGGATGGCCACCTTTCCGGCGGCGTCGTGGCTGACGGTCGTGCTGGCCGCGGTCAGCCTCTTCTACACGGCCCGGATCGTGGCGCTGGTCGTCTCCGGTGCGCAGAGCACGGTGTTCGCGACCTGGTTCGGGACCCCGAGCGCCTCGGTGCTCACCATCGTCCTGACCATCACAGCCGTGGTGGCGATGATGGTGCTCCGGGTGCAGGAGCCGGCGCGCGGGCACACCACCAGCCGCGCCGCGCTGATCCCGGCCGCGGAGGGCTACCTCGACGCGGAGGCGTTCACCCTCGCTCTCACCGCGGCGATCGGACGGGCCAGCACGGCGGGCAAGGAGGCCGCCGTCGTCGCGGTGCGGCTCGCCGGCCTGGAGGAGATCGCGGCGGTGTTCGGCGGCCACCACGTGCGGCAGCTGACCGAGCGGGGTCGCACCCTCATCCTGCCCGGCGTGCCGCTCGAAGCATTCCTCACCACGGAGCAGGAGTGCACGCTGGTCGCCCTGCCGGACGCCACCGACCGCGAAGCCCTCCGGCTCGGGAACCGTCTCTCCGCGCTGCTCACCGTGGAGCTGGCCGAGGCGGAGGCGCAGATCCTGCCGACCATCGGGATCGGGGTGGCGACGAGCATGCACCGCCCCGACGCCGCGGCCCTGGTGGCCGCCGCACGTCGCGCGGCCGAGGCGTCGATCCGAACCCTCGACGGCGCCGCTCACCTGGCGGACGCTCCGGAACCGCCCAGCGAGGACGGTCAGGCGGTCAGCCGGTAGCCGACGCCACGGATCGTCTCGATCCAGCGTGGTCGGGACACGACGTCGCCGAGCTTGCGGCGCAGGTTGGCCACGTGCACCTCGATCGCCCGGGTGTCGTGCTCCGAGACGTAGGTGCCCGCATACCGCTCACCACGGAGGAGCAGAGCCAGGTCAGCCTTGCTGACCACCCGACGGCCCGCCGTCATCAGCTCGGCGAGGATCTCGAACTCGCTCCGGGTGAGGTCGACCTCGACACCGTCCTGAGTGACGATGCGCATCCCCGGGTGCAGCCGCAGCCCATGGTGGGTGAGCCACTCGGGACTCTCGCCAGCAGGGTCGGCCGAGGCGGTCGGCGGGGGCACGCCGGCCGGCTCGGCCGATGCGCCCGCAACGGTCCGCGGGCGTCGCAGCATCGCCTCGATCCGGGCGCGAAGCTCACGCGGCCGGAACGGCTTGGTGAGGTAGTCGTCCGCGCCGGACTGCAACCCCTGCACGGTGTCGATCTCCTCGTCGCGGGCGGTGAGCATGACGATGTAGGTCGAGCTGATGGCCCGGATCCGCTTGGCGGTCTCGAACCCGTCGATCCCGGGCATGGAGATGTCCAGGGTGACGATCGTGGGCCGGTGGGTGCGCACCAGCTCCACGCCGTCCAACCCGTTCGCGGCGGCATGCACCGTGAAACCGGCCTGCTCCAGCACGACGCCGACCAGGCCACGGATGTCCTCGTCGTCCTCGATGACCACCGCTACGCTGTCCTGCCCCACGTCCGTGCACTCCACCTCGTCGCCTGCGGTCGGCGCCCCCGGCACCGTCACGGTGACGATATCGGAGAACAACCGGCCGAATGCCGGCAGGTGGGCGGGGGTCAGCACCGCGTTCACCCCACGCCCGCGCAGCCGGTGCCGTCCCAGTCCGGGTCCGGGTGGAACGTCGCGACGGGAAGGGTCCGCGGGACGGATGCGGAGACCAGCCAGAGGTCGTAGGCGCCGGTGAGCTCGAACCGTGTGCTGCTGCCGTCCACGGGTGCCGGTACGACAGAACCGGTCTCGAAGCTGAGCGAGTGGTTGCCGAGCGCATCAGCGCACACCAGGTCGGCCAGGTCGAGCTCAGCCTGCCAGGGGACGTAGAACTCGCTCGTCGAGGTGATGGTCACGGTCACGGCCGTGCTGCCGTCATCCTGCGGGACGGCGCTGAACGTGGTGTCGAACAGCGCGGGGTCCAGCGGTGGTGCGGGCACCCGGTTCACGTTGAAGCCGAACTCTCTCTTCTCGCCCGGAGGAATGGTCTGTGCCCACCCGGCGCCGCCGATCGTCCACAGTCCGGTGTCGCGGTCGAAGTCGACGGTCTGCAGGCCGCTGAACAGGTCGACGACTCCGGGCTCCGTCGGGTCCAGGCCCCACATCGGTGCCAGCCTCGTGTCCAGCACGATCCACCAGTTCTCCAGCGGTGCATCGGTGGTGTTGGTGACCGTGAACTTGTGGGTGAAGGCCAGCTGGTTCGGCCAGGCACCCTGCCAGGGATCCGTGCGCTCGTAGGTGATCCCGTCGCTGGTCTCGACCGGGTCGATGGCGCTCTCCGTCGGAGTGCGCTCGGCATCGACGCTCACCGTCGCCAGGGTGAGGCCGGTCGCCGCGTCTGCACCGGAGACGAGCCGCTGCGCCACGGTGATCGCGGCGTCGATGCGCAGGTCGGTGGCGGTCGACCAGCGCTGTGCCGACACGTCCACGGTGACGCGAGCACCACCGTCGGTGGCGGTCACGCTGGTGACGGGCACGGTGGCCGTGGTCATGCCGGTGGCGGAGGTGACGGCGAGGGCGACCGGGGCGCCGCTGAGGCTGGTGGGGTCGATGCCGGGAACGTCGATGCTCACGCCGGCGAGGTAGCCGTCCTCGGTCGTGGCGGTAGCCGTGCCTGCGCGTGCTACCGGCGCCGCGAACGCGGCCATCGAGCCGGAGAGGTCGCCCATGTTGCTGACCATCGTCGTGCCGTCGGTCCCGGTCACGGCCAGGGCGACCCGGGAGTCGACGGAGAGCGCCGGCTGCTGGCCGCAGGCCTGGGTGAAGTGGTCGGCATCGAAGGTGAGAACGCTCGTGCTCGTCTCGATGCTGGTGACGAGCTCGCAGGTGGCATCGATCATGACCCGAACGGTGTCCCCGGCGAGGAAGCCGCGCGCACCGGGTGCGGCGATCTGCACGGCAGCGACCTGCCAGGCGTCGGACTGCCACTGGGGTGTCCAGGTGAGGGTGACGGCGTCGACCTGGTGCACGGAGGCGACGGCGCCGCCCAGGTGCTGGGTGTGCAGCCCGCCGAGGCTGGCCGCCGAGGAGACCGTGCTGGAGCCGAGCGCGAGCAGCAGGGCCAGCGCGGCGAGCAGCCGCGGGGTCCGGCGGCGAGGACGGTCAGCCATCACCGTGGTCCTTCTCCGTGGTCGGGTGCTCGATGGCTGGGTCCTCAGGCGTGGTCGGCCACAGCAGCACGGTGACGATGCCGCCGAGGGCGCCGGCCAGGATGATCGGCAGGAGCGAGGCGCCGAGGAAGCGCCCCACACCGGGGAAGTGGAAGAGGGCGGTGCCGGTGATGTCCGGGCCGGTGATGGCCCACTGGTCGTCGGTGGGGTTGTTGTCGCCTCTGGTGGTGTGGACGCGCTCGCCGTCGATCTCCGCCACCCTGACGATGCGGTGGATCACGTGCCCGCCCTCCCCGGGCTGACCTGCGGGCACGGCATAGGAGATGACGTCGCCGGGCTGGTAGCTCCCCTGCCGCACGGTGACCACCAGGTCACCGGTGTGGTACGTCGGCTCCATCGACTGCCCGCTGACGATGGTCAGCCCGACCAGCCCGCCCCACTGCGCCGGCCAGAGCAGCGCGACCAGGGCAGCGAACCCGATCCAGCCGAGGACGCCCCGCACCCGCCGGGGAGCACGGTGCCGGGGCACCGAGGACACAGCGCAGGCACCGGACTCGAGGAGTTCCGGTGCCTGCGCGCTCATCTGCTGCTCCGTCCAGTCGGGCCGCTGGTAGGTGTGGGGTGGGTGACGGGTGTGCTCAGCCCAGCTCGGGGTCGCCGGCCACCGCACCGCCACCGACGATGACCACCGAGACACCCTCGACAGCGTGTGCGGCGATGGTCGGGAGCGACCCGTCGAGGTCGACCGTTCCGCCTTCGACGACGGTGCCGGTGAGCTCCTCGGAGAGGCTGTTCGCCCCGGTGAGCGTGAGTGCGACCTCCGCACCCACGGGCAGCGTGCCGGTCGTCGGCGTGAGGGTGAACCCGCTGACGACGTAGTACTGGTTCGCACTGTCGTAGCGGGTCTCCCAGCTGACCGTCAGGCCGTCGGTCACCGGCGCCTGCACGACGTTGCTGTTCGCGCCCAGCCACTGCGTGGTGATACCACCCAGTGATGCGGCCGACGCCGCCACCGCGGTCGCGACCGCCACGCCGGCCAGGACGGCGACGACATTCCTCTTCTTGGTGGGCTTCTGCATGGTTCCTGTCCTCCTCCGTCGTGGCCGCACCGGCCGTGTCCCCCTGCGGTTGTGGGGCGATGCCAGAAGGCTAGGAGAGCGACCTCAAGCGAGGCTCAGGGCAGCGGCGGGAGGACCTCAGCATCGGCTCAGGATTCGGTGAAGACGCCAGCAGCCGCCAGCGGCCGCCAGCAGCCGCCGGCACCGGCGGCTGGACGGGGGAGCGGCCCGGTACTCGAGCGGTCGCCATCGGCCAGCCAACGAAAAACGGGCGGAGCCTACTGGTTCCGCCCGCCGGGGGAGTGTGGTGTCCGAGGGGGGACTTGAACCCCCACGCCCGATAAAGGGCACTAGCACCTCAAGCTAGCGCGTCTGCCAATTCCGCCACCCGGACAAGGGTGCAGCGGTCAGCCTCACGGCCGCCCGCAACGACGGTAAACATATCACGCGGACCGCCGTGGTCCCCACCCGCGCGGAGTGGTCCAGACCACGCTCCTGGGCGGACCAGGACGGGGGCCGGACCGTCCGGTCCGACCCCCGTCGTCAGCGGTGCCGGCTGCCGTCAGCAGCCGGCCCACGGGCTGCTGGCTCAGCGGTTGCCGTGACCACCTCCGTGGCCGCCGCCGTGCCCACCACCGTGCCCGGCCCCGGGCGCGGGGCAGACGTCGGTGATGGCGCAGAAGACCGTGTGCCACAGGTTGAACGGCACGTCGAACATCTGCAGCAGCGTCTCCCACCAGGGGTTGCCGTTGCTATTCCGGTCGATGGTGAGCTCCGCGGTGTACACCGTCTGCGACTCGTCGGGGTCCGCGGCGTCACCGAGTGCTGAGACCGCGGTGATCTCGATGATGTAGTCACCGTCCGGCACCCGCCAGTCTGCCCGGTGGCTGCCGCGCTGGTGGGTGAAGTCCAGCCGACCGTCCCAGGTGTAGGGCACGAACGACATCGCCGGGTCCCGGCCGAGGTACTCCTCGTCCAGGAACGTGGCGGTCGGGCCGAACTGCGCCCCACGCTCACCGTCGTGGCTGGCATAGACCGTCATCGACAGCTCCTGCGCGGGGTGCTGCAGGTGCACCAGCACCGTGGGCACGTCACCGTCCTTCATGGTGTACGTGGTGCCCTCGGGCTGCAGCTCGTACTCCGCACCCATGACGCAGTCCACGCCGATGAACCGCTCGCACGCGGTGAGCGACGCCAGCGTGGGCAGGCCCGCGCCGAGGTCGGTCATCAGCGGCAGCGACTGGTAGTCGCCGGCGAAGCCCGCGTACGGGATCCGCAGCGGTGCGCCCTCGGCCGGCTCGAGCGTCAGGTAGCCGCCGTACTGGGCCAGCACCTGCTCCAGCTCCGGGTTCGGGGCGATGGTCACCTCGAACGTGGTCTGCTCACCAGCGCCCACCGTCACCTCCGGTGGCATCTGCACCTGGCTCGCTGCATAGGCGAACGTCGGGTTGCTCGGGTCGCCGTAGGTCACCACAGTGTCCTCGTAGCTGAGCGTGTAGGTGACCGCCGTGTCGCCGGAGTTGGTCAGCGTGACCGTCCGGGTGCTCGGCCCCGCCTCGCTCTCACCGAGGTTCAGCGCGCCGGGTGAGGCGGAGACGGTGGAGCGGATCGCGTCGTCGATGTCCAGCAGACCGCCGCCCTGGCGGATCACCGGGCCGAGCAGGCCGAGGCTCGGGTTGAGCGCCCAGCTGGCCGGGTCGGCCGTGTTCCGGAGCAGGTCCTTGATCTGCGCCGGGGACAGGTCGCCGCGGGCGTCCAGCATCAGCGCCACTGCGCCGGCCACGTGCGGGGACGCCATCGAGGTCCCCGACATCGACCCGTAACCACCCTGCTCGAGCGGCATCGTGGACCAGATCTGCCCACCGGGAGCGCCCAGGTCCGGCTTGAGCTTCAGGTCAGCGGTCATCCCGTAGGAGCTGAAGCTCGAGACCAGCCCACCGGTCGGGTTCGGTACCGAGATCGTCTCGTCGGTCCAGACCAGGTCGGTGGCGCTGCCGTCGGAGACGGCCGCCACGATCGCCAGACCGGACTCCTGGGAGACCGAGGCCACCGGGATGGTGATCGGGATCTCGCCCTCCACGGTCGGGTTGATCAGCCCGGGCACGTTGTTGTAGAGCACCATGCCGGCCGCGCCGGTGTCCTGGACGTTCACCGCCTTGTCGTAGAACGCGCACGTGCCACGGGAGACCACCACGATCAGGCCGGTGAAGTCACCGGTCAGCGGCGCGCACGCCTCCTCCTCGCCCGCGGCGGGCAGCGCCATCGGAGCCCCACCGGTGGTCGGGATCTCCGGGGAGCCGGCCGCCGTGGTGTAGGGGTAGGACGCGCCGTCCGGGCTGGTGGAGAACATCGTCGTGGTGAACATGGTGTTGTCGTAGGAGGCCACCCCGATCGCGGAGTCGCTCACCCCCGGAGCACCGGCGCTCCAGGTGCCCAGCTCACCATCGTTGCCGATCGAGGCCACCACGACCATCCCGGCATCGGTGAGGTTGTCGCTGGCCACCGCGGTCGGGTACTGCGGCCAGGAGGCGAAGCCGGCACCGATGGACATGTTCAGCACGTCCATGCCGTCCTCGAGCGCCCGCTCCATCGCGGCCAGCATGATCGCGGTGTCCGTGGACCCGTTGCATCCGAACACGCGATACGCCCCGAAAGTCACTCCGGGGGCCACACCGCGTACTCCACCTTCTGCAGGGTCTCCGCTGGCACCGACGATGCCGGCCACGTGCGTGCCGTGCCCGTAGCAGTCGTCCGGGTCGTCGTCCGGCTTGGGCACCGGCTGGTAGGTCGGGCTGGACGGGTCGGCGTTGTAGTCGTCACCGACGAAGTCGTAGCCCGTGGTCACCCGTGCCGTCGGGAACGTGGTGCCCTCACCGCTGCCGCCCAGGTCCGGGTGGTCGTAGTCCACACCGGTGTCCATGATGGCCACCTGGATGCCCTCACCGGTGTAGCCGAGCTCGCTCTGCACGATGTCGGCACCGGTCATCGCCAGCGCACTGACCATCTCCGGGACGGTGCTCGAGAGGTCATCGGGCGGCAGGCTCACCGTCAGCACCGGGAACACCGCCTGCACCGCGTCGGCCTCGGCCAGCACGGCAGCGTCGTGGTCGGACATCTCCGCGGAGAAGCCGGTCCACAGGTGCGAGAACCGGTCCCGGACGTCCACGTCCAGGCCCAGCTCCTCGGCCTCGTCGATCGCAGCATCGGCGTGCCGGGCGTTGGCGGAGGCAGAACCGCCCTGCACGCTCGGGGTGCCGTCGGTCTGGACGAACCACGAACCGGTGGGCGAGGACAGGCCCTGCAGACCGCTCGGGGCAGCAGGGGCCCCGTAGTCGGAGGCGGTGCCCAGGTCCGTCAGCTCGTCGGCGGAGGCGGCGGACAGGGGGACGAGCGTGGACAACGCCAGCGCGGCGATGCCCCCGCACGCGACGGCTCTGCGCGGCCGCACGCGGTCGGACGACGATGGTCGACGCATGAAGGATCTCCTCATCGAGTCGGGGATGTGCCCTGGGACAAAAGAGGCACCCGTCGAACATAGCGGTATCCGGTTGACCAGTGTGAGCACGAACACACACGATCTTCGCCGGACCACCACATCGTCGCCGCCCTGCCGAGCACCCGGCCCGGCGCCGGTGGCCAGGGCGAGGACCGCCGTCGCACTGCGCCCGGCCCCGGGCAGGGCGGTACCCTGCGCTGGTGTTCCACGTCGTCTTCCACGAGCCGTGCATCCCGCCGAACACCGGCAACGCGATCCGGCTGTCCGCGGTCACCGGGGTGATGCTGCACCTGATCGAGCCCCTGGGGTTCGAGCTCAGCGACGCCAAGCTGCGCCGGGCCGGCCTGGACTACCACGACCTGGCCAACGTGCGGGTCCATACCAGCTGGCCCTCCGCCGTCGACCATCTGCACAGCCACGGCAGCGGACGCATCTACGCCTTCACCGGGCACGCCGAGAAGCACTTCGGCGAGATCACCTACGCCGACGGCGATGCGCTGCTGTTCGGCACCGAGCCGACCGGGCTTCCCCACGAGGTGCTCACCGACGCCGCCATCACCGAGCGGGTGCGGATCCCGATGCGCCCCGGGGTGCGCTCGCTGAACCTCTCCAACGCGGCCGCGATCGCCGTCTACGAGGCGTGGCGCCAGCACGGGTACGACGGCGGGACCTGAGCTCCCCGCTCCGCCCCACCCGGATCCGGACCCAGCTTGTACGCCTTGACAGCCGCAGTAGCTTCCCGACACCTGCCACCATCCTGATCGGTGTGCTGCTGGCCATCTGGCTGCTCACCTTCCTCATCCCGTCGGGTCGGTACCAGCGGGACGCCGCCGGCCGGCCGATCCCCGGGTCCTTCGCCCAGACCGACCTCTCCGCAACGGCACCGAGATCGGCCCGCAACGCACCCGGCTGCAGAGCGTTGACGCCCTCCTCGTGCACGGCGACTGGGACACGGTCGAGGCGCTCGAAGACGACAAGGACGTCCTGGTGGTGTACTCGCCGGACCTGGTGCGGCGCCAGAGCGCTACGCTGGGCCCGCGCGCCTGGCGTGCCCTGGTGATCATGGCCGCCACCGTGGCACTGCTGGCCAGCGGTGTGCTGCACCCGGCGATCGCCGCCCTGGCCGGGACTGCGGCGATGGTGCTGATCCCGGTGGTCTGGCAGCACTGGTCCGGCGGATCCTCGGGCCACCTGGTGGTCGCACCTGGTGCGGGGCGGCGGGAAAAGGAAGCGGCCCCGACGCGTCGAACGCTATCGGGGCCGCCGCGCGACAGGCCGTTCAGAGGGGGGCCGTTCGGCCGTCGCAGCTGGCCGGGACTTCTACGCCTCCGAGGGGGACGGGGACTGATCCCGACGTGCGACAAACTTTACAACATGACAGCGGCCCTCGGTACCGAAAGCGCACACGGGTTCATCCGGTATGAATGAGACATGACCGACGCCCCGCTGCCTGCGGACAACCCGTTCGCCCAACCGTCCTCGTTGCCCTACCAGCTACCCGACTTCGCCGCCGTGCGCACCGAGCACCTGCGCCCGGCGATCGACGCTGGCCTCGCCCAGCAGCGCGCCGAGTGGGAGGCCGTGGCCAGCAGCAGCGAACCGCCGACGGTGGCCAACACCCTGGACGCGCTGGAGCGATCCGGCCGGCTGCTGCACCGGGTGGAGGCCGTGTTCGGCACCCTGGTCAGCTCCGCCGGCACCGACGAGCTGCGGGACATCGAGTCCGAGTACGCACCGGTGCTGGCCGCCCACCAGGACGCGTTCTGGCTGGACGAGCGGATCTATACCCGGTTGACCCAGGTGCAGGCCGCCGGGATCGAGGACCCGGAGACCGCCTGGGTGCTGGAGCGCTACCTCACCGACTTCGTCCGCGCGGGCATCCTGCTGGACGAGGACGCCAAGGCCACGCTGCGCGCCCTGAACGGCGAGATCACCGCCCTGGAGACCGAGTTCGCCCAGAAGGTGGTCGC
>CAZMDO010000009.1:0-1480 GCA_964564445.1 uncultured Ruaniaceae bacterium
GGTAGGTGGTCTCGTCGCCGGCGCGGCGGTGGCTGTCGATCCAGCCGAAGCACAGTGCGACCTCGGTCGCCTCCGGAGGTTGCACGGAGGCCAGCCCCGAGGCCTTCTTCGCGATCCGGATCCATACCTCCGGCTCGGTGTCGTGGTGGCCCTCGAGCCAGGCCTCCCACTGCTGGGCGTCTGTCATGGTGATCTCGTCCATGTGCTTCACTCTTCCAGTCAAAGTGTTCACGGAATGAGCACTTTGTTTGGCAGACTTCCTCTCATGCGCGCCGACCGGATGATCTCCGCCCTGCTGCTGATGCAGTCTCGCGGGCGGATCACCGCCGGGGAGCTGGCCACCGAGCTGGAGATCTCGGTCTCCACCGCCCGGCGGGACCTGGAGGCCCTCGCCCAGTCCGGCGTGCCGATCTACCCGCAGCCTGGGCGCCGCGGCGGCTGGTCCCTGGTGGGCGGCGCCCGCACCGACCTGAGCGGTCTGACCGCCGGCGAGTCCCGGGCCCTGTTCACGCTGCTCGGCGCCGCCGAGGGTGGTTCGTCGGAGACTGCCTCAGCGCTGCGCAAGCTGGTGCGTGCCCTGCCCGGCCCGTTCCGCGGCGATGCCGAGGCGGCGGCGGCCGCGATCCACCGGGACAGCACGGGCTGGGGGGAGCTGACGGCGCCGAGACCGGCGGCGGTGGAGGCGGTGCAGCAGGCGATCGGTGACCGGGTCCAGGTCCGGTTCGACTACATCCGCCGCACCGGAGAGCCCGGCGTGGTCACGGTCAGCCCGCTCGGTCTGGTGATCAAGGCGGACCAGTGGTACCTGGTGGCAGTCCGGCCCGGGAGCGAGGAGACCCGCACCTACCGGATGGACCGCGCGCGTGACGTCGAGGTCCTCACCGAGCCCGCCGAGCAGCGGCCGGGCTTCGACCTGACCCGGGAGTGGCAGCGGATCTCCGCGTTCGTGGACGCTAGGCGGTCCCGGGTGCGCGCGCGGCTGCGCCTGCCCCGCCGCTACCTGCCAGTGCTCCGTGACCACTTCGGGAGCTACCTGCAGGTGCTCGACGAGGCCACCGAGGACGCCCCCGACGCGCCGCTCGAGGTCAGCATCGCCGCCCACACCGCACGCGCGATCGCCGAGCAGGTCGCCGGCTGGGGTGCGACGGTCCAGGTGCTGGAGCCGGAGTCGGTGCGGCGGGAGCTGGCGAGCATCGGCGCCGAGCTGCTCGACTCCTACGGGGGCGCGCCGCACCAGCGGTGAGGGCCGATCACCTGCGCCTCCCCGCGGCCATCCACCTCAGCGACCGGGGGCGCCTGCACGGAACGCCGGCAGGGTGACTCATCGCCGAACCGGAGTCACCCTGGCCGGACCGTCCTGGACCGTCAGCCTTGCTGCCGGCGTGGACCTGGGCCGGCGCAGCATGCTCGACGAGGCGCCCACGTTCGCCGCGGTGCTCGGCCTGGAGCTGCCGGACGCCGAGGGCACGGTGATGTCCGA